>CALARM010000626.1 GCA_937888925.1 uncultured Synergistia bacterium
AATAATGCTGTTCTTCAGATAGGAGATTATCTTCATTACCTTGTACTGAATGAATTCAGGAAAAACAGGTATGTCTTTAAGAAATTCAGCAACCATATTATCAGTTTTAATGATTTTATAATATTTCTTCAGAATAAATTTTTGCCATATCTTGAACAATCAGTAAAGTCATTGTTTATTTCATCACCTCTGTCTCATATTCTGACAGATAATGATAAATTATCTATGAAAATGTGGCAGAAAAAGATTACAGGGACAAACAGAGGAAATATTCATTATTCATATTACGGAAGAATATGCCCTGTTTGCATAGAAGAAGACAGGTTCTTTTATCTTACGGAATATGCCAGAATAAACGAATTTGCTATTCTTGAAACTCCTTATTTAAAGGTTCATAATAATGAGATAACAGATGAATTGGTGTTTCTTACGCCTGATGAAGAGGATAAACTGGATAAATATATAGCTTCAGGAACAGAGAGAGGCGATAAATATATTAAAAATGAAGAGGTTTTTGCCCGTGGAGCAAAGGGAAATTTCCTCAAGGTTAGCAGGGAAGAAATCAGTTATATAGATTGTTCACCTTCACAGATTTTCAGTATTAATCCTCTTATGATACCGTTCTTAACGGATGTTGCATTTAGTCCGGATTTTACCCGGTCTATGCCTTTGAAATATAAGGAAAAGCCTCTTATATATACAGAAGCGGAAGAAAAAATTACGGACTTTATTCATGGAGTCAATCTCTTCTGTATTTTTGTTTCAGATGTAGAATATTCTGCTGTAATTTCCGAGTCTGCTTCCAGGAAATTGACTTCTATCCATTTTTCCGGGAAATTGAGCTTTTCTGTAGATGACAGTATGATTTTTACCGGTACCAATCCCTTTTATTCGGAAGAAGAGTTAAAGAATTTAGATGAAACAGGTGTTATCAAAACAGGCATATATGTCCGGGAAGGAGATATTCTGCTTTCTGCTGTCAGGGAAAAAGAAGATTTTAAAGAATGGATGAGAGATTTTTCCTTCAGTCCTTTTACGGATAAAGCTCTCTGTTATGAAGATTTATCAAAATATGTTCCTCCCGGTATTTCAGGTATTGTAACAGGAGTCATTAAAGAGGACAATCTGATAGAAATTGAAATTTTAGACGAAAAACCTGCCTGTACAGGTGACAGGATTATGAACAGACATGGCTTTGATGGCATTATCTCCAGGGTTTTACCTGATAAAGATATGATTTTTTATAAAGACGGAAGAAAAAAAATATATGGAGACATAATAATCAATTATGCTTTATGCACTCAGGGACAGATTCTGGAAACACTCTCCGGTTTTGTGGTAAAAAAATTAAAGGGAAGATTTAAAATAGAACCTTCCGGTAAAGTGAGTCTTTGTTCATCATGCAGTAATGAAGTTAAAGAGATTTTAAATAGTAGCGGCGATATGTATAAAAAACTTGAGAATCTGTTGAATTTATCAGGAAATAAAAATATTTCAGATACAAATAAATTGGAGTCCCCTCTGGCAGGGTATCAATATTTTATAAGACCGCTGGAGGAAGAAAAGAAACCGGTATTTCACCAGGTACTTATTGACATGAATAAAGAGTTATCTCCTCTTAAATCCGGTGATATGAATATAAGTTCAGGATTTTTGCTGGATGAATTAAAAATCTGTACTTCCTCTGATATTAAATCGTTTATTTATTATATAAGAGGCCTTGGAATAAACGTTATATTATATGACGAACATCACTGTAATATAACAGATAATATAGTTTTTAATCACTCATTTCCATCTGATATTAAGAGACTGGCTTTCCAGATTGCTACAGATGAGGATATTCTTCTGTGGGCTTCAGGAGAAGTAAAATACGGTACGTCCTGGTACAGTGATGAACTTGCAGACATAGATTACGGTCTTTATTCTTCTCATATCTTCGGGGAATGGAGGAAAAACATAGAAAAATCTTCCCCTATGGACATAGATAGAATAACAGCTCTTCAAACAAAAATGGCCTTTATTAAACTGCCATGTACTGTAATTCATCCTATGTTTAATAATACTATAAGTGTCATTCCTGTCATACCGTTTTATTACAGACCTCTGTTACATATTGAGAACAGAATAATCCCTCATTGCCTGAACAGACTTTATGAGAAGATATTAACTGTAAAATATGAGCTTGAAAGATATGAAGATAACAAACAGGAGAGGAAGAATAGAAAAGTGAGGGTATTTTTAGAACAAGATCTGGTTGCTTCAATTCATAACCTGTTTAATAACTATCTATATATAGACGGAAATACACGTTATAAATCTCTTATAATGCTTCTTAATGAAATTTTTATAAAAGAAGTTTCACCATGCATTAATGAAAAAGTGCCTGTCCATAGAGGTAATTTTTCTACGAAACATCTGTCGTCAGCAGAATATTTTTACAATATTTTAGCGAAGGAAGTATTATGAACGGTAAATTAAACAGATATGACTTTACTTATATGGTTGAGAGAATAAGAACAGCTCTTGAAAGAGACATTTATAAAGATCTCTTTCAGGAATATTCAAATCCATGCCTTATAGAGTCAGTTAATGAGACTTTTTATTACCATTTACCTTCCTGTGAATCATATCAGGATATGAAAGAAGTTATGAAAGAAGAATTTTCTAATATACCTGAGCCTGTGAAACAGCTCTGTTATAAAATCATAGATAATCTGATGTTCTACAGGGGAATTCCATATATTTTTGTTTTATTTTCTCCTGAAATGGTGACTGAAATATATAATATTTTCACTCTTTTAAAGGAAAGAAAGCAAAGAGACCGTAAGATACCTGAAAGAGAGTTTCCTGTTACTACGGGAGATATTCTGCGTAAATATATTTCCCATGCTGAAAACATATTCTTTTTATTTCCTTCTTTTGAGATGGTGCGAAAAATAAGAATACTTCTGGAATCAGATATAGATAAAATTATAGATGAATTTGTAAATAAACTGAAAAAACTGGATAGAATTATAAAAGTAGTTGACTTTCAGGATGACAGTGTTTTTAAAGATTTTCTTGGTAAAATGCAGAGAGAAGGCCTTGATAAAAAACTTTCTTCCATAGCATCTGACCTGTCCGGTAGATTTTTTGTTTCTCCTGAAGAAGAAGAAGATATTAAAAAGATTTTTGATTTATTAATAGAATCTGTCAAATCTTTGAAGACTATATCTCTGTCAGGGGAAAAGAAATTAAGTAAAGTCAATTCCATATTCAGTCTTATTATTGACAGTAAAAAAACCTATAAGGAATTAAATAAAGAATTGATACG
>CALARM010000627.1 GCA_937888925.1 uncultured Synergistia bacterium
TTTTAAAAGTGAGGTATGTATGAAAGATTATATAAAAGGACGAAATCCTGTCATGGAAGCCCTGAAATCCGACAGGGAAGTAAAGGAAATTTTCTTCGCCAGAGGAGTTAAATTAAGCGGTATAATCTCTGAAATACAGAAGCTGGCAGGGGAAAAAGGCATAAAATATCATTTTATTGACCAGGAAAGACTGAATTCTATGGGCGGTGAGAACAACCAGGGAGTTCTTGCCCTTGTAGATAGTTACAATTATCTTACGCTGGAAGAATTACTTGAAAAACCGGCTGATAAAAGAGAGACTATACTGTTACTGGATTCTATTCAGGATCCCCGTAATTTCGGCTCTATATTGAGAACTGCCGAATGTGCCGGTGTGGGAGGTGTAATTATACCGGAAAGGCGATCCGTTCAGGTTACACCTTCTGTAGAAAAATCTTCTGCAGGTGCTCTTGCTTATATTCCTGTTGCCAGAGTGGTTAATTTAAATACTGCCATAGGGAAAATCAAAGAACAGGGCTACTGGGTTTTCGGACTCAGTTTATCTGGCACATCTTCTTATACTGAAGTTGATTTAACAGGCCCTGTCTGTATTGTAGCCGGCAGTGAAGGAGAAGGCCTGAGGCCTCTTATTGAAAAGAATTGTGATTTTACAATTAAATTACCTGTCATGGGCAGAATTAATTCTCTTAATGTTTCAGTTGCATGTGGTATAGTATTATATGAGAGTTTGCGACAGAGAAAGAATAAGATTGACAAAAAAGGTAAAATCACGTTAAACTCTTGACTTATTTCGATAAGGCACTTATAATAATTACTATATTCTACTATAATTAAAAGCCTTCTATAAATTATATGATTACTCTTCTAAAAAAAATTATCGTTTGTTCTTCGCGGACTTTTCAAAGAGTTTATGTGTGAGAATCTATATTTTATAGAAAAGATTTTCAGGGAAGGGGGAGATTTAAAAATATTTAATAACCGGGGGCAGGTAATAAAAATTTAAAAAATTTATCTTTCAGATAGATTTTAATTGGAGGAATAAGATAAATATGATAAGGTTTGGTAGCCATAACGCTTTACTCGATGAATATCAGGATATTTCCGATGAAGATATAGTCAGTTCTGCTAAAAATGGTAATGAGGTGGCCACTGAGTATCTCATCAATAAATATAAAAATTTTGTTCGCGTTAAAGCCAAATCTTACTTTTTAGTAGGTGCTGACAGGGAAGATATTATTCAGGAAGGTATGATTGGATTATATAAAGCTATAAGGGATTTTAAAAGTGATAAACTTTCATCCTTCAGAGCTTTTGCGGAACTATGCATAACCCGTCAGATTATTACAGCCATAAAAACTGCTACCAGGCAGAAACATATACCGTTAAATTCTTATATATCATTGAATAAACCTATATATGACGAAGAATCGGACAGGACTATGATGGATATTATATCCAGTTCCAGTATAGCAGATCCGGAAGAAGTATTTATAAGTCATGAACTTTCCGATGATATAAAGGAAAAGATTCAGGAGAATTTAAGTGAACTTGAGAGTCAGGTTCTTCAGTCCTATCTGGAGGGAAAATCTTATCAGGAGATGGCCGATGATTTGAAACGTCACGTCAAATCTATTGATAATGCCCTTCAGAGAGTCAAGAGGAAGATAGAAAAGAACCTGAGTGAAAGAAATTTTTAAAGAAAAAAAAGTTTTTTACCCCCTTGACCTGTGTAATATAAATATTGTATAATAGCATTTACGATCTCGCCGGCGTAGCTCAGTGGTAGAGCAGCTGATTTGTAATCAGCCGGTCATCCGTTCAAATCGGATCGTCGGCTTTTCTGGGTAGGTGCCCGAGTGGCTAAAGGGGACGGACTGTAAATCCGTTAGCAAACGCTTACGGTGGTTCAAATCCACCCCTGCCCATTTAAGCGGGAATAGCTCAGTTGGTAGAGCGCTAGCCTTCCAAGCTGGAAGTCGCGAGTTCGAGTCTCGTTTCCCGCTCCAGTCTGCCCATGTAGCTCAGATGGTAGAGCACATCCTTGGTAAGGATGAGGTCACCGGTTCAATCCCGGTCGTGGGCTGTATAAATCAAATGAGTTTGATAAAATCCTACTTCTGCCTGGCAGAAGTGATTCTATTTTTTAGCGAATTATTTTTAGACTAAAATAAATGCTATCGAGAGGAGAGAAAAATAGATGGCAAAGGAAAAATTTGAGAGGACGAAACCTCATGTAAATGTAGGAACAATAGGACATGTAGATCATGGTAAAACCACTC
>CALARM010000628.1 GCA_937888925.1 uncultured Synergistia bacterium
CCAATGATATCATACCGGCTTTAGAATTATCATTTATTAAATTGTATATTTCGAATAACATATCATTTTTTATGATATCTGAAAGCCGTTCACAGCCCAGTAGGATTTCCACAGCCGGAATTATACAGTCTTTATTTAACCCCGGTAAGAGATGCTGCGAAACTATAGCCTTAAGTTCCGCAGAAAACATATCTTTTATTTCTTCTTCATCGGAAAATAAATTCAGTATTGTATTTATAGCGCTTATAGAATCTGTTGCTGTTACAGTAATGAAGACTAATTTCCCTGTTTCTGCTGCGAGTAATGCCCGGTATAAAGTGTCATAATCATTGCAATCACCTATAACTATAATGTCGGGATTTTCTTTTATACTGAAATTTAATGCGCCTTTAAATGTTTCCGAGTGGATACCTATTTGTTTCTGTCTTATAATACTTTTTTTATAATGATGAATATATTCTATAGGATTTTCAATGGTAATAATATGAGAAGATCTTTCTTCATTTATTATATTTAACAGGGAATTCAGAGTGGTACTTTTCCCACCTTTTGACGGGCTTGCAATTATTATCAGGCCTGATTTGTAATAAATCAGTGATGAGATAATATCAGGCAGATTAAGCTCTTTTAGTGATGGAATTACAGGCGGTATAAACCAGAAATTTGCATTTATACCATTGAGATGCTCATAAATATTTACTTTAAATCTGTAATTTTTTTCATTTTTTATAAATTCATATGTCATTTCCAGATTTTTATTATAAAGGAAAGCTCTCCGTTGTGTTTCCGTAAGCATATTATCAACGAAATACTGGGTAAAATCTGACGTAATTATTGGTAATTCCATTTTTTGTATTTCTTTATATATACGCATGACAGGAGGAGAATTTACTGTTAAATGTAAATTGGAAGCTCCTTTATCTATAGCCATTAATAAATAGTTTTCCAGTATTGTCTCATAATAGGTAATCTGTTTTGGTTCTTCTTTCTGTTTTTCTTCACCTTCACCGGGAAGGTCTATTTCTGATACTGCTTCTGTTACAGGTTCTTCTTTATAAGGAGCGGGAACCTCAGAAGAAGCAGGTGGTGTGCTTTCCTGTAATTCTTCAGTAGAAGGTTTTCTGTAATTTTTTTCCATTAAATAATCATGTTCTTTTGATATAAGTCTGTCATCAGGTTCATAGTAATAACTGTCAGCCAGAACATCACCGCAGGCAATTTGAATTCTGGATTGAATTTCCTCATGAGTAAATCCTCCCGGAACATATTCTTTTATAAAAATTTCTCCCACTGCCCTGTCTTCTATTCCAGGAGTGTAATTTTTTTTATCTTTTGTATCAGGCTCTTTAATAGAAATTTCTTTTGTTTCCATACCTGTGTCAGATAAATGAGCTGCCATTATGTCTTCTTCTGAAATTTCTTCCATATCGGGAGAGCCTGACAGATCTTCTGTCAGATAAGGATTCAATGGACTTTCTTTCTTTTTTAAACCGGAATAAATAAAGATTTTATTTAGATAAACTAATTTTGCAATTATTTCTTTTTTATTTGAATTTTTTGTGTTATAGAATATTTCATCCAGATTTTCGAAAAATTTATCATCCAGCAGATCATTATAGTTATGAATCAGAACTGCAATTTCATTTATAGAAGCAGCTCTTATTAAGAAGTAAGCCAGTAAAATATATTGTATCTCTCTCTCATATTTATCAATTAATAATTCTTCTTCAGGTTTTTTAAGTTCTTCTTCCTGTTGCGATATGGCTTCTTCTTTTTGGAGCGTTTGTTCCTGCTGCTTTCTTAATTCTTCTAAGATTCCCAGCGTTTCAAGTTCTTCCTGAGATGGCACGTAGGGAGGTACCATATTATCGCGAAGTCTCAGGTTGGTCATAATACTGTTTAGATAAGATAAGTCATTCGCCAGTTTTTGATCATGTTCTATGGCAAATTGCATTTTATAATCAATTATTTCAAAAAATCTTTGATCCAGTTTTGGCCTGTTAGTCAAAATAGCCGGCGTCAGGGAACTAAAATCTTTACTCAGTAATTCCTGGATTAAATTCAGATAGATCCTGTCACAGGGGACATAATCAAATTTTTCGTCTTCTTCTATCCAGTCATCTTCTACTACTTCTATAATTTCTACTTCTTCTTCGTCTCCTTCCCATTCACCGTCTACTACTTCTATAATTTCTACCCCTTCTTCTTCAAGTTTCTTCTGAATTTTTTCTTCTTCAAGTTTTTTCTGAATTTTTTCTTCTTCAAGTTTTTTCTGAAGTTTTTCTTCTTCGAGTTTTTTCTGAAGTTTTTCTTCTTCGA
>CALARM010000629.1 GCA_937888925.1 uncultured Synergistia bacterium
TGGAGTTAAGAGGTGTTCTTAATTCATGACTTATATTGGACAGAATTTCACTTTTAGCTTTATTTGCTGCTTCTGCAACATCCCTGGCCATAGTCTGTTCTATTAATGCCTTCTCTGCTTTTTTTCTCTCAGTAATATCTTCAACCATTTCTATTGCCGCTATTATGGAGCCGTCTTTACCTATGACAGGAGAAGAAATAATTCTATAAACCATAATCTTCTCCCCTGCCGGTGTTTCCGTAATGGACTCATAGACCTGTCCGTCGTGAAGTGTTTTATATGTAGGGCAATAAGAACATATATTTTTCCGGGGAGGTTTATTAAAATTTTTATAACAGAGAGGTTTTGCAGAAACATCTATATGAGGGAACCATAATTTCATCTGGTTATTCAGAGCCAGTATCTCCATGTCAGGACTTATGAGCGCCACACCTGTACCTATATTATCAACAAGACTCCTGTATTTTTCTTCAGAAGCCCGTAATGCTTCTTCTGCCTGTTTATAAACTGTAATATCACGAACCGTAGCCTGTAAAAGATTCTCACCATGTAACTCAAGCCTGTTTAACAGTACTGTAGCAAAAAATTCTTTTCCGTCTAACTTTTTATGTTTCCATTCAAAAAAATGGGAACCTTTTTCCATTGCTATAGCCATCATCTCCCGGGCTTTTATAGAAGATAGTTTCCCGTCCGGCTGATATTCAGGAGATAAACTGGCCGGAGATTGAGTTATAAATTCCTGTTCGTTTTTACAGGAAAAAAGCTCTATAGTGGCAGAGTTTCCGTTTATAAATCCTTTCTCCAGATTTACAATCATTATTGCATCTCTGGAAGAATCATAAAGAGTTTTATATTTTCTCTCACTTTCCTTGAGTGCTTCTTCTGTCTGATGCCGTGCAGTTATATCCCTTACAACACATGTAAATCCGCCGTATTCGCCGTTAATATCTTTATATATTGAAACAGTCGCATTATACCACCTTGATTTACCGGAAACCTTCATAGAATAATCGAAGGATCTGGCCTTATGGTCAGACAGTATCCCTTTCATGGCTTCATCCAGTTTTATTGCAACTTCTAAAGGCAATACTCTGTTAAAGGATTTCCCGATAAACATATCCTCCGGCACATATAAATGCTCTTTATCTGAAGCACCTGTATAATATGACAGAAATATTCCGTTCTTATCCAGCTGAAATATCATATCATCCATTGATTCTATGAGTGAATTTAATTTCTCTTCACTTTCGATTAATGACTTCTCGAATCTGTCTCTCTCCAGTCTGGCCTTTAATACAGGAGCAATGAATTCTGCAATAGTTTCAAGCAAACCTGCGTCGTCATCCTTATACCCTTCTTTCTTATTGGCAACAGCCACGAGACCTATCAATTTCTCCTGATAGAGTACAGGCACAACCAGTGCATTGCTCAATGGTATATGACCGGACGGAACATTAAGGGGCTTATTGG
This sequence comes from uncultured Synergistia bacterium, assembly GCA_937888925.1. Next base: position 1,471 of record CALARM010000629.1, read on the forward strand.
AATATAATGTTTTACGCTCTACAAGAGACCTGCCCCATATTCCTCCCCATTTTTCCATCGGGAAAAGGATATTTTTATCTGCAGTACGGCATTTATCCCAAATATCCCTGGTCATTGAAGGACAGACAAAATCTCCTCTCTCATTAATAAAACCAAAGAGACCATATTCGCTGTTTAATACTTTCAGAATAACTTCCAGTACTTCCCCGTACATTTCATCAGAATCAGTAGTAAGAAATACCCTGGCAATTTGATTATTAATACTCAGGGAGTTCTCCATAACTTTTCTTTCTGTTATGTCTTTTACCAGGGTAATAGCGCCGTTATAATTCCCTCCTTCATCCGTAACAGGTGACGACGACATAATCGTATAAATGCGTTTCCCGCCTTTTCCGAGCAATTCAAACTCATGCTGTTCTTTAACACCCTGTCTGCGTCGTTCAAGCCTGTTCCTGGCAATGCTTATATGCAGCTCATCTATAAAGCAAAAGATATGTTTGCCGATCATCTCTTCCTCAGTATATCCGAGCATCTCTGCCATACATGGGTTTACAAAAATCGTATTCCCTTCAGAGTCGATTACCCATACACCTTCCTGGGCAAGTTCAATAAGCTGGCGATATTTCTTTTCACTCTCTATCAGTTTATTTTCAATCACTTTTTTGCCGGTAATATCAGCGGTTATAAACAACAAATGCTCTTCTCCGTTACTGGTAAAAGAGCTAAAGGTACATTCCAGATAAACCTTTTTATTAAAAGTTGTCTCTATATAAAATATATCAGACATTTCTTTACCGGTAGCCAGTGCTTCTTCAGCCATCTTATCCATACCGGATTTCTTCCACGAGGCAATGTTTCGAAAATTTTGCTTGAGTAATTCATCCTGAGTGCCGCCAACCATGTCTGCCAGACTATTATTGGCAAGGACACACCGGCCTGAACCGGCATTATAAGCAGCTATACCCATATAAGAAGAATTAATTATTTTCTGATTTAATTCAAGTAATTCTTTAAGTTTTTGTTCCATATCTTTACGTTCTGTAATATCAACGGCCAGAACGGAGAACATCTTAACGTGACCTTCTCTGTTAAATATGGGATTTACATAATTGTATATATGGCTTCCGTCTCTCTCATCTTCAAACCTCAATACTTCCCCGGAAAGAAAAGATTTATGCATCATTTGTATTCGTTTTTCTTTCACATATTCCGGTAAAAAATCATAAATAATGTTGCCTGTTAAATCATTCACTTTGCGGCCAAGCCTCTCTGCCATAATTTCATTTGCAAGGAGAACAGTGCCTTTTGTATCCATTAAAAAGAAGGATTCCGGAATACCATTTATAATAACACGCAATATTTCTTCATTATTTATTAATTTTTTTTCTATTTTGTCAAAGCCATTGAGTTTTTCTATAAATTTTCCATTTTCTTTCTTTTCTCTTAAAGCTCTTTTCACTGCCTCTCGAAGTTTTGCCGGACGGTTTTTCAATATATAATCTGTGGCGCCCCCTTTTATAGCTTCAACAGCGAATTCCTCTCCGGGAACTCCTGATATAAATATAACCGGTACATAAGGACAGTTATATTTTACTGTGTTCAGTATTTCCATAGAATCAAAACCGGAAAGAATATAATCAGAAAGTATAAGGTCGAAGCTATTTTTTGCAAGGGCAGAAATAAAAGTGTCTTTTGTATCTACAGGGGTTATCTCAAACTCAATTCCTTCTTCCAGAAGAAGTTCCCTGACCGTGCCGGTTTCAGACAGATCACATGCCAGATGAAGGATGCGAATGACAGACATAAAATTATCTCCTTAATCATCACGCTTCATTGCCATAGCAATCACTTCAGACAACTCCTGAATACTGTAGGGTTTTTGAATAAATCTGCAGCCGTCATCAATAATCTCTCTGGCTTTCCCGGCAGGGGCATAGCCTGTTGAAAGGATAATCGGAATAGAACTGTTAAATTTTTTCAATGCTTTTATGCACTCTTCTGCTCCCATTTCAGGCATTACAAGGTCCATAATAATCAGGTCAATAGTATTGCCGGACTTTTCATAATAAGCCAGAGCTTCCCTGCCGTCTCTGGCAGGTACAACTTCATAACCAAGGCCTTTCAATGCACGGGAAGTAATATCGAGGACAACTTTTTCGTCATCGACAATCATAATCTTTCCTCTGCCACGGATTAAATTATCTTTTCGTTTTTTTTCCGCAGCTCTTCTGGAATAAAAAGGCATATATATATGAAAGGATGTACCTTTATTTACTTCACTGGAAACCCTTATAGTTCCG
>CALARM010000630.1 GCA_937888925.1 uncultured Synergistia bacterium
ATCCTGCCAAAAAAAGCCGGATTCTCTTCTATATATACTAAGATTAAATCATTAATGTTTGTAGACATTTTTTTATATAGTGACGGGTGATTGATTATTCATTACAGGTATTTCATGACCGGTGAAATGTATTCATATGGTTATTCACTGCCCATTACTCACTGTTCACTCTTCACTTTTCACCTCTCAATTTTTACTCTCATCAATATTAATACATTTTTTCATTAAAGGCAATTCTTTTGTGAAAAAAATCAAGGAAATTTTGCTGTAAAATAGAATAGTAAGTGAAGAGTGAAGGGTGATGGGTGATGGGATAATGAATAATCCACTCACTATTCACTACTCACGATTTTATGTGCGAGGGTTATATATTATGATAGATTTACAGCAGGATATTGAACCACAGTTCAGTGGTTTTCATGATCTGATGAAATTCCGCGTCAGAGAGATACTTATTGTATCCAGTATGTATGATGCTTTTGTTCTGGAGCAGGATGGTCGTCTTTCTGAAAAGATTATGAGTGAATATGTCGATTTAAATCTGAGTTTTGTTCCGAGAGTAAGAAGGGTATCTTCTGCACAGGAAGCTTTTTGTGCTCTTAGAGAGAGATCTTTTAATCTGGTTATTACTATGCCCCGTATTGTAGATATGGATCCTTTTGAATTCGGAAAGAAGGTTAAAGAGTTTGATCCGACTATGGCTGTAGTACTTCTTACTTATAATACGGTAGAACTTGAGACCTTTGCCAGATTAAAAAAAGGTAAAGGTATAGATAAAATTTTCTACTGGTCAGGAGATAGCAAAATTCTCCTGGCTATCGTTAAATATGTGGAAGATTTATTTAATATAAGGGAAGATACAAGAGCAGGTGTCCGGGTGATTTTAATTGTTGAAGACAGTCCTCTTTATTATTCTTCCTTTCTTCCTGTAATTTACACTGAGATTATGACTCAAACAAGACTTTTAATATCAGAAAGTGTCAATGCAGTTCACAGACTGCTTCGTATGAGAGCAAGGCCAAAGATTATGCTTGCGGAGACCTTTGAAGAAGCAGTTACTATATATGAAACTTACAGACAAAATATTCTCGGAGTAATCAGTGATATAAGATTTCCCATAGAAGGAAAACCTGATCCGGAAGCAGGTCTGAAACTTGTAGAAAAAATAAAATCTCAGTCAGAGCCTCCTCCTGTTTTATTACAATCCTCGGAGCCTGAAATACAGTCTATAGCATCAGGAAAAAATATAGCATGTCTGGATAAGAATTCTCAGAATTTTCTCCATGAATTAAGGACTTTTATGCAGGAAAATTTTGGCTTCGGAGATTTTATTTTCCGATATCCTGACGGCAGGGAAGCAGGAAGAGCTAAAAATCTTCAGGAAATGGAACAAATGGTTTTAACTGTTCCTGCAGAAAGTCTTGAATACCATGCCAGAAGGAATCATATTTCTACATGGCTTATGGCCAGAAGTGAATTCGAAGCTGCAAATGAACTGAGACCGAAGAAAACATCAGATTATAAGAATATAGATGAAGCAAGAGAAGTGTTGAGGCAAACCATAAGACATATAATAGAAACTTATCAGCATGGTGTTATTGCTGATTTTCAGCCTTTTAAATTTGATCCTGCCAGTGATTTTGTAAAGCTTGGTGCCGGTTCTCTCGGAGGTAAAGGCAGGGGCATAGCTTTTATTAATTCACTGTTATCTCAGACAGATGCTTTTAAAAATTATAAACATATAGATATACTTGTACCGAGAACAACCGTTATCTGTACAGAAGTGTTTGAAGAATTTCTGAAAATTAATTGTCTTGAAGAATTTGCCATTAAAGAAACAGATGATAATAAAATTGTTGAAGCTTTTATAAAATGCCCTCTCCCGGGAAGAATTCACTCTGCTCTTAAAGAATTTCTCCATAAAGTAAATTATCCTTTAGCCGTACGTTCTTCCAGTCTTCTTGAAGACTCTCATTTTATACCCTTTGCCGGTCTGTACAGTACTTATATGCTTCCGAATAATCATCCTGATATTACTGTCAGGCTTAATCATCTATGTGATGCTATAAAACTTGTCTATGGGTCAACATTTTTTCAGTCGCCGAAAGCGTACGGCAAAAATACAAACCAGCGTATTGAAGAACAGAAAATGGCTGTAATTATTCAGCAGGTTGCAGGAGAACAGTATGGTGATGCCTTTTACCCTGTCGTATCCGGTGTTGCTCAGTCTTATAATTTTTATCCCTTTGAACGAATGAAACCGGAAGATGGTCTTGCCTGTCTTGCTTTAGGCCTGGGTAAAACAGTTGTCGGCGGAGGACAGGCTTATAGTTTTTCACCTGCCTATCCTGCAATGAATCCTGTTTATTCGAGTCCCAGGGAATTTATGAAGAAGACTCAGAGTCAATTTTATGCATTGAATCTTATAGAAAATGATATTCATATCACCAGAGATGACTGTTCCACCCTGAAAAAACTTGATCTTTCCAGAGCAGAAGCAGACGGAAGTCTCTTCTTTGCAGGAAGCACCTATTCAATAGATAATCAGGTTATACGTGATACATTATCAATTCCCGGGCCGAGAATTATTACTTTTGCCAATATTTTAAAGTATGGGCTCTTTCCTCTTTCCGATATCTTAAAAATACTTTTAAAACTGGGAGAAAATGCTTTCGCCTGTCCTGTAGAAATAGAATTTGCTTTAAATCTTTACAGAAATAAAGAGAAGAAACCTCGATTTTATTTTCTTCAGATAAGGCCATGGGTAATGGGCAGTGAAACCTTTACTGTCGTTATAGATAATATTATGAAAGAAGAAACTCTGTGTAATACAACCCATGCACTTGGTAACGGAATTTTTGAAGGCCTTCATGATATTATTTATGTAGATCCTGATAAATTTGACGTTGCTAAAACCCGCGTAATTGCACAGGAAATAGAAAAAATAAATCAAAAATTTATTACTGAAGAAAAGCATTATATACTTTCAGGTTTTGGCCGATGGGGAACATCTGACCCGTGGCTTGGCATACCGGTAGAATGGGCTCATATATCACAGGCAAAGGTTATTGTAGAAGCAAATCTGAAAGATTTTAAAGTAGATCCCTCACAGGGAAGCCATTTCTTTCATAATATTACTTCCTTAAGACTCGGTTATTTCCATGTTCAGACAGAAGGAAACGAGGAGTTTGTTGACTGGAAATGGCTAAAAGAACAACCTGTTTATGAGAAATATGATTTTGTAAATCATATACGTTTCGATAAACCGTTAACTGTAAAAATAGACGGTCGTTCTTCTAAAGGAGTAATTTTAAAGCCATAAAAAAATACTGCAGACATAAAGTCTGCAGTATTTTTTTACAGGATTACTGTCTGCTGTATACTACACCGCTTGTGGCACTGCCTTCTGAAATTACCTGATGTCCGGGCCTGTCGTTATTTGAACCTATTAACTTTAATTTACCGTTCTGGAAGCCCTGAACAAGTTCCGTATGGCCTCTGCTGGAATTCATCCATACATCACCGGCTTTAGCCTGATTTAAAGGAATCTGTCTGTATCCCTGTTTGAGTAAAGACTGTTCCATTTCTCTTACATTGATATGATGACCTTTTATAAGACCCTGACTTTCAAGACATGAACTTACAAAATCTGCACAGTTATTGGTCTGTCCACCTGCTGCTGTAAAGTGAGGCATTTTACCTTTTATATCAATAGCATTCTGTCCAAGAAATTGCCTTCCCATATTAACTGCAGCAGCGCCGCTTCCTGTTCCCATTGGGCCTGCATAAGCTCCTGCTCCGCCTGCTCCGCCTGTACCTGCAAAGGCTCCTGCTCCGTTAGGTCCTGCATAGGCTCCTGCATAGGGCATTCCGCCACCCATGCCGCCCATACCGGGATAACCGCCGCCCATACCCGGGAAGCCGCCGCCCATACCCGGGAAGCCGCCGCCCATACCCGGGAAGCCTCCGCCCATACCGCCCATACCGCCCATACCTGGCATGCCACCCATCATACCTGGCATCATGCCACCCATAAACGGATTCGCTCCTCCGCCCATCATCTGCATCATCATCTGCATCATCTGCATCATCATCTGCATCATCTGCATCATAGGATCCTGCTGCATACCGAGGAAATTACCTATATTATTACCCATCATAGGGCTGAAGCCTGACATACCATCCATACCGGGCATCATACCACCCATACCTGGCATACCCATACCTGGCATTCCCATACCTGGCATTCCCATACCGCCCATCATTTCCTGGCATCCGCCGCCTGTCAGTCCCTGAAGTGCTCCCGTCATCATCTGCATCATCTGCATCATAGGATTCTGCTGCATCATTCCCATCATTCCCATAGGGGATGAGCCACCGAAATAATTATTTACTACATTTGTTGTTGCATTGCTATTTCCTATTCCTATTCCCATTTTATTACCTCCTTAAGAGTTTACTTAACTTAATTTTCGAAGCTGTAGTTATCTATATAGGATATCACGTAAAAAAAAATAAAGTAAAGACTTTTTATAAAAAAAAATTTTTTTTGTAATGCACTTCATAAGTGTTTGTAAGCTATTTCACATTTTATAATATTACAACCCTGTCATTAAAATTTTTAATTTAAGGGTATAGGAAATTTCATTTTTAATGGCGTAAAATAAGGCTTTAGATGAAAATTAAGTAGAAGTAGTTTGTCTAAATAATTCATCCTGTATTATATAATAAACAGATTTTGAATCTTTCAGTTCCGGGAACTTAACTGTTATATAATCAAATAATTCTTTAAATTCTTCCGGCAAAAGTTCCTCTATGAGATTTTTTCTTAAATTTTCTTCAGGAAGAGGAAGAACACCTATTTTTAATGTGTAGAATCCTTCAGGAGCTGCATAGAG
>CALARM010000631.1 GCA_937888925.1 uncultured Synergistia bacterium
ACCTCTCAATCATCCCCAGGTTTCTTTCAGACATGCAGAAATACATCAATCAGGTACAGGCTATGTTCTTACAGATTGTAACAGCACAAACGGAACTTTTCTTAATAACCAGAGGGTAACAGGGACAGTTCCTTTAAATGTAAATGATTCAGTCCAGATTGGCCCATTTAAACTGATGTTTGACGGAGTAAGGCTTGCTCAAATAAGTGAACATGGAAATATAAGGGTAGACATTGCAGGCCTCTCTGTTATAAGAGGCACTAAAAAGATATTAAATGATATATATCTATCCATAAAACCACAGGATTTTGTGGCCATAGTAGGTACATCCGGCGCAGGTAAATCGACGTTATTAAAAGCTCTCTGCGGTCTCTCTTTTGCGGAAGAAGGTGTTGTAAAGGTCAATGGTGTTGATTTCTATGATAATTTTGAATCTTTTCGCTCCATTCTCGGCTATGTCCCGCAGGATGACATAATACATAAAGAATTGACTGTAGACAGTGCCCTTAAATATGCGGGAGAATTGAGACTTCCTTCTGATACTACGGCAGAGGAAAGAAATAATATAGTAAATGATACCCTTGCCAAACTTGAAATGACTTCTCATGCCTATAAAGGAGTAAAATCCCTGAGCGGAGGCCAGAGAAAAAGAGTCAGCATCGGTGTGGAAATGCTTACCAATCCATCTCTTTTTTACCTGGATGAACCTACGTCAGGACTTGACCCTGCCACGGAAAGAACCCTTATGCAACTTTTAAGAGACAGAGCCAAGCTGGATGGCAAAACAGTTCTCTGCGTAACTCATGTGACAAAAAATGTAGATCTCTGCGATAAAATTATAGTCATGGGAACAGGCGGTTATCTTACATTTTACGGTACACCTCACGAAGGGCTTAAATTTTTCGGAGTGACGGATTTTACCGATATTTACGAAAATATTAAAACTCCCGATACTGCAAAGAAATGGTCGGAAAAGTTTTATACGTCCGAGTATTTTATAAAACATATAGACAGACCTCTTGCAGAAGTAGGACTATCTCTTTCTACCCCTCCGTCACCGTCAGGTGTAAAACAGGGGATAGGCCCTCATACCAATACTACTTCTCCCATAAAACAGTTTATTACACTCCTCCGGAGATACTGGGAAATAAAGACAAAAGACATGGGTGCTCTCATATTTACTGCAATCACTCCTGCACTGGTATGTATTTTACTTGATATTACTTTTAAATCAGATGTTCTGAGCCTGGGGCAGGAAAACGGGAAGAATTTCGGTGATGCAACACAGCTTGTTTTTCTTCTCTGCTGTGTCGCTCTGTGGTTTGGTTCTTCCAATCCGTCCCTTGAGATTATTACTGAACTCCCGATTTATTTGCGGGAAAGAATGATAAATTTAAGATTAATTCCCTATGTTATGTCAAAGGTACTTGTCCTGGGATTTGTGGGGCTTGTGCAGGCAATTCTTATGACAGTTGTTCTCCTTGTATATTTCAAAGAAATGCCTGACAGTGCGGAAAAATTACTTCAATTTACAGGAGGCGTTTTTCTTGTTTTCCTTACGTCCATATGTCTCGGGTTATTCATATCGGCTCTTGCAAATAAATCTGAAGTTGCCTCCAGTATATTGCCTATAGTGCTTGTTGCCCAGGTTATACTCTCAGGGGCTATAGTTCCCCTTGGAAAAATGAATCCCCCTCCTCAGATAGCGTCTTTCATTATGCCAAGCCGATGGGGTTTTACCATTATAGGAGAGACTCTCAGACTCGATGAACTTTTAGATAAATCGTTAGATAAATACGAACCTATTTACGGGGATTTTGAAATGTCCTTCGGCCAGGGAGGACTCAATCCCTATGGTAATGATATAACATATGCCACGTGGGCATTGATTATTCTCGGTATTGTATTTTTAATTTTCTGCTGTCTTGCTCTCTGGGAAAAAGAAAGCAGAAGAATTGATTTTATATAAAGGCTGATATTATCCTCTCGTCACGCGTCACGCGTCACGATTTTATAAAAGGTGGTATTTATGGCTATATTCTGTGATAAATGCGGTTATCAAAATAGAGATACTGCCAGATTCTGTAAAGGATGCGGCGGAGAAGTAATAGCAACTACATCGAGTGGCACTCTTCAGCCGGGCCTGATGCTTGACAGACGTTATGAAATAGTAAGAATGATTAAATCAGGCGGTATGGGTGCAGTTTATGAGGCTCTTGACATAAGGTTTGAAAAAACTCCCTGTGCAGTGAAAGAAATGCTGAGCCAGACAAGTGACCCGGCACAGCAGCAGTATATGATTGATAGTTTTAAAAAAGAAGCAAAAATACTCAACTCTTTGAGACATCCGAACCTTCCTGTCGTAAGGGATTATTTTATTGAAGGAGGCCGTTATTATCTTGTAATGGATTTCGTAGACGGAAAAGATCTTGATACTATTATGAGATCTTACGGTACAGGAGGAGTTCCTGAAGCTATAGTAGTGGAATGGTCTTTAGAGATACTTGAAGCTCTGGAATATCTTCATACCCAGAATCCTCCTATAGTCTACAGGGATTTGAAACCGGGAAATGTAATGGTCAGAAATTCCGATAAGAAGATAATTCTTATAGATTTTGGCATAGCAAGAACTATAACCCCCGGCAGTGATACTATAAAGACAAGTATAGGTACTCCTGCTTTTTCACCTGAAGAAATATTTCAGGGAAGACCTGAACCAAGGTCGGACCTTTATTCCCTGGGGGCTACCATGCACTGTCTTCTTACCGGCCTTGTTCCTGTAACACCTTTTGCCTTCAAGCCTGTAAGACAGGTCAATCCTGCCGTATCTGCTGAACTGGAAGCAATTGTTATGTGTGCTCTTGCGATGAGTGCTTCTGACCGTTATGCAAGTGCCAGACATTTAAAGGATGCCCTTAAAAATTTAATTTCAGGACAGATTACTCCTTCTCCCACTGTGGCACAGGTTCAACCGCCTACCGTTCCATATCAGAGTATTCCCACGTATGCAGGCGCACAGGGTGTAATGCCATCTACCGGAGTTTCATCCTATCAACCTCCGCCTCCTCCGAGCGGTCAGATGAGACCTTCAGGTCAGTTACCACCTACACAGGTTTCAGCCTATCAGGCTCCGCCTCCTCCGAGCGGTCAGATGAGGCCTTCAGGTCAGTTGCCATCTACACAGGTTTCAGCCTATCAGGTTCCGCCTCCTCCGAGCGGTCATATGAGGCCTTCAGGTCAGTTGCCGTCTACACAGGTTTCATCCTATCAACCTCCGCCTCCTCCGAGCGGTCAGATGAGACCTTCAGGTCAGTTGCCGTCCACTCAGGTTCCAGCCTATCAGGCTCCGCCTCCTCCGGGCGGACAACTTCCTCATACTGTTCAGTCACCGTCTGTACCGCCGGGAACAGTGCCTTCTTATCCTGCTTCACCGGCCACACAACAGGCATCATATCAACAGGCTCAGATGGTGCAACCGGTGGCAGGGGGGGCGAAAAAAAAGGGATTTAACATTACAATACCTGTTATTGCCGTCATAGCTATTCTGTGTCTTGCAGGCATATATATTCATTTTTTCTCTCATGATGCGGCATATTATATAAAAATTGCCGATGCAGCTCTGGAAGATAAGAATTATGCCAGTGCAAAACAAAATTATAATTATGCACTGGAAAAAGAGAAAAATAATGTAGCTGCTCTTATGGGACTCGGGAAAAGCTGTCTTAAAACAGAGGATCCGAATGGTGCCATAGATTACTACTCCCGTGCTGTCACCATAGAGCCGGCTAATAAACCGGCCCTCACAGCACTTGTAGATTTATATATGGGAAGTAAACAATACAAACCGGCAAAGGAAAGCCTTGATAAACTTTATGATGCCGGAGAAAAGGATAAAGAGCAATATCTTGAACTGGCAAAAAAATTCACTGCGGAAAAAGACAGCAAAAATGCTGCAGAGTGTTTTGAACAGGTGCTTAAAATAGACGGAAAAAATAAGGAAGCTATTAAATTTTTATCGAATTATTACATGAAAAATAATGACTATAGCAAGGCCATAGAATATAATGAAAAACTTCTCATTATAGAACCTTCAAATAAAGATGGTACAGTAAATCTCGGCAATGGCTATTACAAAAAAGATAGTCCTGATTATAAAAAGGCAAATGAATATTTTCAGAAAGCTTTAAAGTTAAAACTTACGTCTGATGAAAGGAAGAAAATTTCTTTAAACAGTTCTGACTGTTATCAGAAAATAGGAACAAATTTCCTTGATAAAAGAATGTATAAAGAAGCTGTAAATAATTTCCTTAAGTCTCTGGATTTGAAAAAAGATAATAAAGAGGCAAAAAAAGGACTTGCTTTCTGTTATATAAAAGATGGGAAAGAACTTTTTGGCATGAAGCATTATGAAGAATCAAGAAGTAATTTCACTAAAGTTCTTGACCTCAATATCGGAGGACAGGAAGAAAAAAATGCAAAAGATTATATCGCAAAGATAGACGAAGCTACCGCTCCTCCTCCTGTTTCCACCGGCGGTAACGGAAGACAATATGAACAGCCTTATTATGAGACTCCTTCATATCCTCCGTCAAATCAAAATCCCGGAGGAGGCGGCGATGATTATGAAACTACGAATATTTAGTCGGAAGGGAGAATTATGATGAAAGTAATATGTTCCTTATCAGTCTTTTTACTTATTACTTTTGCCTTTGCTTTTTCGCAATCAGTAGATGAGTGGAATAAAAAAGGTATAAAATTATTTAACGAAGGAAGATATGAAGAAGCTATCAGATGTTATGACGAAGCCCTTGCACTGAAACCGGATGCCTACAAAATATGGCTTAACAGAGGAAATGCCTGTTATAAACTCGGCTATTATGAAAAAGCCTGCGGGAGTTATAATGAAGCTTTAAAATATAAACCTGATTTTATTCCTGCCTATACATCAAAAGGGAAGGCATTAAAAGAACTGAAAAGATATGATGATGCCATAGAATGTTTTAATAATGTTTTATATTTAAGCCCCGATGATGTAGAAGCCCGGAAACTTAAGGCAGAAATGGAAGAACTGAAAGCAAAATCCGCTTCGGCCGGAAAAATTGAAGAATTAATGTATAAGGCAGATAGTTGTTATGATGATGGAAATTATGTGCAGGCAATAGCCTGTTATGATGCAGTTCTTGCCATTGATCCGAATAATAAAGATGCCATTACGAGAAAAGCAAAAGCAGAGGTGCTGGCAACACAGAAGAAGGCTACTCCAAGACCTGCAGAACCTACAAAGGTGCCGACTAAAACAGCGAAAGAACTGACTGATATTGGTAACAGTTATCGTGATAAGGGGGATTATACGGAAGCTATTAAATATTATGATAAAGCACTGGACATTGACCCGAGAAATGTTTCTACCTTATTTGATAAGGGGCTTGCTTTGATTTATTATGGAAAATATGAAGATGCAATAAAATATTATGATAAAGTTCTGGAGCTTAATCCTGAATATCAAAATGCATGGAATAACAAGGGAGTTTGTTATAAAAATTTAGGTCTCTCTGAAAGTGCCTTGAATTGCTATGATAAGGAAATAGCAATTCATCCTTCCAATAAGCTGACATGGTCTAATAAAGGAGATATTTTAAGGGAACAAAAAAAATATGAAGAATCCATACAGTGTTATGATAAAGTCCTGGCCATTGATCCTGAAAATAAATCTGCCTGGGCTAATAAAGGAAGCAATTATAATTCTCTTGGTATATATGAAAGTGCTATTGACTGTTATGATAAGGCTCTGGAGATTGATCCCGGTTATGACTGGGCATGGGGGTCCAAGGGACAGGTTTATGTTAAAAAAGAGGATTATGAAGAAGCTTTGAGATGTCTGGATAAGGCACTATCCTGTAATCCTAAATATCAATGGGCATGGTATA
>CALARM010000632.1 GCA_937888925.1 uncultured Synergistia bacterium
CTTCGTAAGAGCCTGTCAGGCAGAAGCTGATAAAATGGTTACGAACTTATTTGGATCTGATTGATTACTGCTCTGTGCTTCCAGGTTCCGGGTTCAATCTTCTTAACTCAGGACCCAGTACCCAACACCCCGGAGTTGAAGGCTTACTAAAATCTAAAAATAAAAAAACGTATGATTCGCTTTCACAAATCCTTCAATATTCCCTACATTGAAACACTGTTCTTTTATATGAGATGCGAGAAATATCTCACCCTTATTTAACATATTACTGAAAAGCTTTTCCACAGTGATTTCACCTTCTGCACTTTTCATATCTGTAAGATATTCAAATACCAGAGGGTCTAAAATATATCTTCCGGCAATTCTCAGAGAATTTTTATAACTGGAAGCATTTTTTATATCTTCTTCTTTCCCTGAATATAATTTATTTATAGTGTAAATATGATGAGATTTTTTCTGAAAATTAAAAGACGAATAATCACCCGAAGCATCCTTATCGAGTGAAACAAGGCCTAAAACAGTAGAGGGCTTTGCTTCCTGTTCATAAATATCTTTTAATTTTACCAGGGGAAGACTGTGAAAAAAGAAAATATCATCAGGTATAATTACACAGAAAGGTTCGCCCTGAATAAAATGCTCACATGTTAATATGGCATCGCCTTCTCCCATAGCTTCTTCCTGATAGATAAATTCCAGAGTAAGACCATGTTGAATAAAATCTCCGAAATTCTTGTATATATAATTTCTTATAATTTCTTTATCATAGGTCATTACTATTGCTATCTGATTAAAACCACTCCTGAAAGCTTCCTGAAAAATATAATGTATGACAGGATAATTCAGAAGAGGTAACATTTCTTTAGGAACAAATTCAGAAACAGGAGACCAGTCAGTCCCTCTGCCTGATGCAGGAATAATACATTTTTTTATCATACTTTATTTTTTTCTCCATACTCCTTTGCTACTCGTAATAATTCTTTCGCTCCATCCGTACACTCATCTACAATAGACAGAGCTTCCGGTAAAGAAGGTTTATATTCAGTTCCGTCTTCAACAACAAGGGAAACTATGCCTCCCTTTTTGAAATAAAAATAATCGTCAGAAGAACCGTTAGACACATCGGATATAACCATGGCATAATCTTTACCGCGGGTTCCCTTTATGGCATCATGCATTCTCTGCTGAACATATTTAAAATATTCAAGATCATGTTCATCTTTAATATCGGCAGGTCTTCTTATTTCATTACCTCTTGAATGAAAATCACAGACAAACTTTATATTAGGATGTTCATCTACAATAGATGCCACATGCCGTGTTTCCGGCTCGGAAAATGGAGCAGAACCGCCGTAGGAATTTTTGGAAGGATCTCCCTTCTGCCACTGATAATCATAATTTCTGTTAATATCTACACCATGATATTCTGTTCCCTCAACAGGGGTACGATTTTTTCTCCACATAGGGTCATCATGTATGGCATAACTGAGTCCGTCAGGATTGGTAACAGGAACTGCATATATATCAAGATTATCTATGAGCTGTGTTATTTCTTTAACATGACTGTCGTCACTGTCAGGATTATAATTTGCAAGCAATTGTTCTACTGTTTCAAGAAGTATAAGAGGATTGGTTACTTCTCTGCCATGAGGAGAGGCAAGCAAAAGAATTCCTGTCTTATCATGTTTGTCTTCATCTTTCTTACCTATCTTCATATAACGGAGAGGGGCAGGCCCCTGAAGATTTTTCATTTTTCCGTCATAACCTGATGTTTTATAATCTCTTGTTACTACACTTACAAGTTGAGGGTATTTATTTGCAAGTTCCATTACTTTTTCGTCTACCTGTTTCCCATCTACAAAATCTTTAACGAACCCTTTTTTAAACCCCGTATCGAGAGCCACTTTTTTTTCCTGAAGAGCAAGTTTATCGCGAAATTTTGAGAGATCTGATAAAAAACTATCTTCTACAGTGGAAGATGTTATTTCTACTTTATCCTTAAGAGGGTCATCGATTTTTTTAGTATTAACAGACGTTTTTCTGTCTCTACATGTGGCTAAATTTCTATCTGATATGTTCAAAGATATTCTTCCTTTCATTTACTGATTTAAGCATTAATATTTGTAAGCGTTCAGCTATCAGCAGACAGCAGTCAGCTTTTACAGGAATTACATAATAAATGTCGTTAAATGTTTTCTCAGGCTAATTTACACAGTCAGGCATTGTAAATTTTAGCTGATAGCTGATAGCTAACTTCTGATATATTATACATACTGATGACCTGCTTTTACAATAGTTCTATGTTAATAATTTGTTAATATTTCTCTTGATGTAAATCAATATCATTTCTTGCAAAAGCAAATTAAAAACAAATAAAAACAAAATAAAACATAATTTCTTTTAAATAAACCAATTTAAAGCATTTCATAGTACAATTAAAAATTTTTCCTTAAAGCTCTCAATAAAATTCCCTTTATTTCATACCAGTCATTACATCTCTGAAGGTTGGGGAAAGATTTTGTATCTA
>CALARM010000633.1 GCA_937888925.1 uncultured Synergistia bacterium
AATTTAAAGAAAATAGAATTTTTATAGTAGACCTGATGGGACTTTCAGTTTTCGGGAAAAGCTCAGAAAAGGAGTGATTTTTTTAGAGGTTTAGAAAAATTTTTCTTGTAATTTTATTTTCGAGAGCTTAAAATTGAAGGAGAATTCTGGATTAAGATAATGAATTTTTAGAAGAAAAAAATAGTGTTTACTGGGAAGAAAATTTTCGAGAGGCCTCACTTCTATTTAGGCAGGTGGCGGGGAGGAGGAGATGAAAAATTCAATCTTCCTTCTATTTTAGCCGTATCTGATGTGATCGGTGAGTGGCTTTTTATATAATCTTTCAGTCCGTCTATAATCATTTTAGTATGATAGTTAAGATTTTTGCCTTCTTTAAATGTATCATACCAGTCTCCGCCTCTTGCAAGGAAGTCACCTGTTGCTACACGGTATGTGCTGTTATCATCTAAAGGTTTACCCTGGATTTTTACATTTGATACCCTGCTGCCGGGAGGTTTTGACAGGTCTATATCTACGGCCATCCCTGATATATGGAGATTGCCTTTGCTTCTGGAAGAACTGTTTTCCATCAGGTCTTTTATCTGTTTGCCTGTGAGATCCATGGTTATAAGAACATCATCGAAAGGTTCTACTCTGTACAGATCTCCGAAGGTTATCTGCCCCTGTTTTATCTGAGATCTTATACCTCCTGAATTTATCATGGCCACAGAGGCACCTGTGGCTTCTCTCATAGCATCAGTAAAGACATTTCCCATAATACTTTCTGTTACTTTTGTCCTGTCATGTGTTAGTCCTACCTCTGTTGCTCCTATAAGTTCGGATTTTTTCTTTGCTCCTTCTTCTACCACAGGAGCTATTATCTTTTCTATCTCAGGGTCGGAGGCGATTTCCTGATTTGCTACTGGTATAAGTTTATTATTGCACGACACAATCTTTTTAGTCTTACTGTCTATATTTATTTGAAGATTTCCTACGAATTTACTCTGAGAACCTGCCTGAACTATTATTGTGTCATTTATTTTTTTTGCTTCTTCCATAGCTGTGTGGGAATGGCCTCCCACTATTACATCTATTCCTCTTACTTCCTGTGCCAGCTTTTCATCTTCTGTATTTCCGCAGTGAGATAATACTGTTATAAGATCAACACCTCTGGCTCTGAGTTCCGGTATATATTTTTCAACGGTTTCTTTCTGATTTAAAAATGTCAGTCCATCTACATTTTTCGGGCTTGCTATCTCTTTTGTATCAGGTGTGATAAGTCCTATTATGCCTATTTTTAAACCGTTCACTTCTTTTATCGTATATGGCACTATGCCGTTCAGAAGCCTTTCCTGCTCATTGACTACATTACCTCCGAGCACAGGGCACTTTGATTCTCCTACCATATCTTCAAGGGCTTTTCTGGACCAATCAAATTCATGATTGCCTATTTCTATCGCATCATAACCAAGGTTATTCATTACTTCTATCATGGTTTTACCTTTTGTCAGACCAGATTCATAACTGCCCTGGGCGAAATCCCCTCCGTCGAGAAGTAAATTTTTTCCTTCTGTTTCTTCTTTGAGTTCTCTTATTATCGTGCCCATGTAAGAAACCCCTCCGAAAGGCTCCCTTACAAGATAATTCTTTTTATCTTCTACCGGTAATATTGTTCCATGTATATCATTTGTATAGATTATATTTAAAGTCTTCAGCGCTTCTCCGGCAGGAGAAGGTTGCAGGGAAGACATGGCTGATGTGGCAATGGCTGTGTCTGAAGATGCTATTTTACAGGCATTTACAGGTGACGCAGACCATGAAGGAACATTTGTGTAGACATTTAAATCTTCAGGTGCTTTAACGCTTTCCTGAAATATATCCTCTTTCTTTTTGAAGACACGTAAAGAGTTTATTCTGTTAAGATTTTTATTTATTCCTATATGAGGTAATTTCATAAATCATATTATATCACATATATAGCTCTCTGTGAATATTTTATGCAAAATTAATGGGCACTATTGCACTGAATTTTACCTTTTCGGAAGGAATTTATATGTTAATGAGAGAAGAAATGATAAGTAAAAAAATGGAAGGTTATATTATGGAAGATAAAATCCTTCGGAATGAAATAGAAACTCTTAGAAACCGTGTGAGAGAACTTGAAGAACAATTAAATCTCTCAGAACTTCAAAGGATTGAAGCCTGTAAAATATCGGAGTCACTCTGTAAGAATGAGAAAAAAATTCGAAATCTTATAGAAAATACCACAGATCTTCTCTGGGAAATAAATGAAAAAGGTATTTTTATTTATATAAGCCCTCATTGTAACGAGCTTCTTGGATACAGACAGGAAGAAATTACAGGAAAATCCCCTTTTGATTTTATGGCTTATGAAGAAAGCATTAGAGTAAGACCTCTTTTTGAAAAAGAAATATCGCAGGGCAGACCTTTTAAAAATCTGGAAAATACCTGGCTTCATAGAGACGGATACCATGTCGTTCTGGAAACCAGTGGTAATCCTGTCTTTAATTCTCTGAATGAATTTACCGGTTATATTGGCATATGCCGTAATATTACAAACCATAAAGAAGCAGACAAGGCCCTCAGGGAAAGTGAGGAAAATTTTCGCAGAATTATAGAACATATACCGAGTATATATTATTCACATAATACAGATAATATTCTTACCTATCTCAGTCCTCAGGCAAAGGAAATTCTTGATTGTGAACCGGAAGAAACTCCTGTTAACTGGCAGGATTTTTTAAGTGACAATCCTTTAAACAGAGAAGCTGTCGTAAATACCAGAAAAGCAATTGACACATGTGAAAGACAGAAACCTTATATGGTGGAACTTTTAACTCCCTGTGAAAGGCGTGTAATAGGGGAAATAAGAGAAAGTCCTGTGGTGAAATATGGCAAAACCGTTGCTGTTGTAGGAACTTTTACAGATATTACAGAGAAAAAGAAAATAGAAGAAGCCCTTACTGAAAGTGAAAAATATTTCAGGAAGCTCATTGAACTTCTTCCACTCCCCATGTTTGTAATGTCACACGATAATAGAGTTGAATATTTAAATCCGAACTTTACAGAAATCCTTGGTTATACTATTGAAGATATTCCTACTTTAAAGGAATGGTCACTCAATGCTTATCCTGATCCTGAATATAGAAAAAGAGTTATGGCAGAATGGGAATACGATATGGAGAATTTTACTTCTCTCGAACCTGTTGTAAAAACCTTTGATGTGACATGCAGGGACGGCACGGTGAGAAAAATTGTCTTCAGACCGGTAAAGATGGAAAATGATAAAATTTTTGTTATTTTTGAAGATATTACAATCCGTAAGAAAACAGAAGAAGAACTCATAGAATCAAGAAAAATGTTACAGCTTGTGCTGGATACAATTCCTGCAAGGGTTTTCTGGAAAGACAGAAATTTTGTTTATATGGGATGTAATAGACTGCTTGCTCTTGATGTAGGACTTTCTTCTCCTGATGAGATTATCGGTAAAAGTGATTTTGAATTTGGAGGGATAGTTGAAACAGAACGTTATCGTTTCGATGATGCTATGGTCATGGAAACGGGAAAGCCAAAACTTGATTATGAAGAATCTCAGACAACGCCTGACGGTAATACCAGATATTTAAAGACAAGCAAAATCCCTCTTTATGACAGAGATGGCCAGGTAGTAGGATTACTCGGCACATATGAAGACATTACAGACCGTAAAAAAGCAGAAGAAGATAGACGGAAACTGGAAAAAAAGATGGAACATACACAGAAACTGGAAAGTCTCGGAATACTTGCAGGAGGTATTGCCCATGATTTTAATAACCTGCTTGTAGCAATACTCGGTAATGCAGAACTTGCTCTTCTGGAATTACCTTCCGACTCTCCTGCAAAATTTTATCTTTCGGAAATAGAAAATACTTCTCTCAGAGCTGCTGATTTATGTAAACAGATGCTTGCCTACGCAGGGAAAGGACGCCTCGCTGTAGAGCCTCTCAATATTTCCCTTTTAGTCAGAGAAATGTCTCAAATGCTCGAAGTTTCTATCTCCAGAAAAGCTATAATCAGATATAAATTCCAGAAAGATATCCCTGCAATAGAAGCTGATGCCACACAGATCCGGCAGGTTATTATGAATCTTATTATAAATGCTTCTGAAGCCATTAAGGATAAGGATGGTGTTATATCCGTTTCTACCGGTTCAGTGTTCTGTGACTCTTCTTATATGTCCGGTTCTTATCTGTATGAACAGCTTCCTGAAGGTGATTATGTGTATCTGGAAATCTCTGATACGGGAAGCGGTATGGATAAAGCGACTCAGATGAAAATTTTTGATCCCTTCTTCACAACCAAATTTGCAGGAAGAGGTCTCGGACTTGCAGCAGTTCTCGGTATAGTCAGGGGACATAAAGGTTTTCTTAAATTATACAGTGAAACTGAAAAAGGTACTAATTTTAAAGTCTTCTTCCCTGCATTGAAAAATACTGCAGAAGAAATTTCCAGAGATGTGAATAAAGTGAAAAACTGGCAGGGAACAGGAACAGTTCTTCTTGTGGACGACGATCAGGCTGTAATGGATGTAACAGGCCCTATGCTGAAAAAACTCGGTTTCAGAGTTTTAAATGCCATGAACGGACAGGAAGCGCTGCAAATTCTCTCTTCCAGACAGTCTCAGGAGGAAAAAGAGAACATTGTCTGTATCATAATGGATATGACTATGCCACATATGGATGGTGAAGAAACTTTTCGTGAATTGAGAAAATTAACAATAAATATACCTGTCATACTTTCAAGTGGTTACAGCGAACAGGAAGTCATAGAGCGTTTTACCGGAAAAGGACTTGCAGGTTTCCTTCAAAAACCATATAAACTGGGTAACCTGATTGAGATATTACAGAAAATAATTTCCTCCTGATACTACTTTCCCTTCACATCAGGGCGTTTTATTAAATGCCCCTGCTCACCCTTTATGACCGGTTCGGCCACAACGAAGTATGAGAATTTGTTCCTCCTGTCACGCATTACGCATTACGATTCTTATATAAATTAATCCTGTTCTTTTTGATATTCTTCCTGTCTGTTTAATACATCATTGTCAAAAAAAGCAGGAGCTTCTTTTATAAGGATTTTCTTTATTTCTTCCGCAATTTCCCTTATTTCCCACTGGGCGGATCTGTCTGTGCGAAGTTTCACAAAATCCCACCAGGCCTGAAAATTCCCGCTTACTACCAGACGGGTAAGGCATGCATTTGGAAGCATATACCTGGCATCTTCTTTCGGTATTCCCATTTCAAGCAGTTCGTTATAGGAATTTTTTATATGATCCAGGCTGTTTTTAAAAAATAATTTTGCTTCTTTATTATTTTTTATACTCTCAGGTATGACAAAATCACTCTCAAAGGTCACATATCTCTGGCTTTCCTGTGTATATGCCAGATGAGTATGTCTTACCAGTTGATGACTGCATGCACGGCTGCAGATTATTTCAAAAGAAGCATTGCAGTGACGTCCTACAGAAAGATGACCTTTTTTTATAAGTTTCTTTACAAATTCTTCCGAATTCTCCCTGCATTCTGTAGCAGTTGATGTTCTCGCCGCATATTCTATAGTTTTTGCATATTCAGGTGTTATAAACAACAGTTTAACCATAGTTCTTTACTCCTTATTTAATCTCAAAGATTTTATGTTTTGTTATGATTCTTTTTATACCTGCATTTTTAATTATATTTATACATATGCCACATGGTGCTGTTTCCTCAATTACTTCACCTGTATCAATATCTTCCCCGTAAAGATAGAGATCTGCATCAATACATAGTTTTCTTCCTGCTGAAATAATAGCGTTCATTTCCGCATGGACAGCAACGCATTTTTCATATTGTTCTCCATGTGGTATATTCTGTTCTTTTCTGGGACAGATATTTTTTTCACAGCAGTTTACCTCACCTCTGGCACTACCGTTATAACCTGTCCCTACTATTTCATCGTTATTTACTATGATTGAACCGTACCGTCTCCTCAAACATGTAGACCGCAGAGAAACAGACCTGGCAATATTTAAGTAATATTCTCTTTTAGTGATCCGCAAGGTTAACATTACCCCTTTACGTGATGATTAAATATTAATGGCTTACTTTGCTATATGATTTGAGTAAGCCATTAAACAAATAAAATATCACAAAATTTTAAAAAAAGCAAGGTGAAATTTTTTCTATGATCCAGCTAACTATTACATAAAACAGATCCTTTATACCTGAAAAATACCTCCCCTATAGTTCCCTGGCTTCCGTCAGACCTTTTAAAGCCTGCAGTTTCTTTTATATAATTACTGTTGTTGTAAAACCCGCCTTTTTTCTTTCCGCTGAGAGAAATTTCACTTATGTCAAGGCAGTCAAGTGCATATAATTCACTGTTTTTACCTGTAACTACCATTACTTTCAGATCTTTAAATACAGGATCATCTTTGCTAATAATGGAGTCATTATTGCTGTCAAATTTCGCCAGTTCCATAAAACCGTCTTCCGCCCCGTTCTGATCTCCGAATAATTCTGTACCGGACGTTATTTTCCCGTCATGATTTCTGTCAAGTGCGAGAAGGCCGTCTCCGCCTGTCGCAAAAGCAGTTTTTTCATCTGTACCGTCGCCGTTTATGTCGAAGTTTATGCCTTTTTTAAGAGTAGTTGTTTCTATGCCATCACCGTCTAAATCCAGCACAAGAGGATCTGCCATGGCTCCTTCCACTTCTACTCTTGTCCGTCCGCTTTGAATGTCGAAAGTAAAATTGACTGTCATTTCCAGACTCTGTGCCCTGGTGGTATCTTTCTGGATCTGGTAAATATTACTGTCCCTGTTTTTAATACTGTCAGAAAGACCTTTGAATTTTTTCAGAAAGTCATCTTTGAGGTCTTTACCCTTTACTTCCGAGAGATAATCAAGTAACATCAGAAGCTTTTTCATTACAGGATCTTCTGATGACCAGTCAAAAAACTCTTCTGTTTTCTCTTCTCTTTGCATTTTCATGTTCATGGAAAAAGAAATTTTTACCTGAGATGATTCAGAGTTGATACTGGCAAAAAATCGTGCTTCCTGAGAAATAGAAACGGATTGGTTGTATGAGAAGCTCTCTTTATCTTTTGTTATTTCCAGTGAGGATTTCTGTTTTGCCTCCTGAAAATATGAAACCTGTAAAGAAGTTCTGTTATTGATAGATAGATCCACTTGGGTCACCTCCATGTGACTTTTATCTTTCCATAGTTTTTTATAATAGTTTTAAATATTACTGATTTTTTACAATATCTATATTATATTTATCGGCATAAAGTATCAAAAATTCACCTTTTTCTTGCATAAATTCTGCCGGTAATGGTAAAATATTGAAAAATATGAAAGGATTTTATTGATGGAATATTTTCTTACGATTCAGGATATAGTAAAGATAACAGGTAAAAGCAGGAATGCAATAAATAAATTTATTAAAAAAGGAATAATAAAATCCAGAAAATCTCTGAAAACCGGTGCCTGTGAAGTTGAGAAAAAAGAACTTGAGAGATTTTTAGGCTATACTATTGAATGGCCTGCTGCCGGAGTGAGCGGAAATGAAGAAATTTCTTCCGACAGAGGCACCGGCGAAATAGCATCTAACGAAATTTTAAAGAGAACAATCAGAGAGATTCTGGAAGAAGAAATGAAATTACATAAACCTGAAGAGCTGTTTTATCGACTTGAAAAACTTGAAGAAACAGTTGAAAATCTCCTGGAAAAAAGAGAATTTTCATATGAAAAACTTCATGAAATCTTTATTGATAAGGAGTTACCTGATAATATAAAACAGGTACTTATGGATAATGCAGAAAATATAAGGATATTGCAGAAAGAAAAAGAATCCCTTTTAAATACATTGAAAAAACTGGATGAAGAAAATAGGAGTCTAAAATCACAGATAGATAAAAATAACAGATATGCCGATAGCATAGGAACAACTTTACTTGAAAATGCAGAAAATCTTCAGATTTTACAGAGAGAAGTGGAAACACTGAGAAAAGAGAAAGAAGGTCTTATGAGGGAAATGGAACGAGTAAAATGTAATGCGGAAGAAGAGAAAAAAATGATGTTACAGGGCCTCAATACAAGAATAAAAGAAATTTCAAAACCATGGTGGAGAAATTTTTGAACTGAGTCTTGAGACTTACTGTTTGATGAGTCTACTCCTTAAGACTTATATATATGCTGCTATAAGCCTATTTTAGATTAACTGAGTCGGACATATTAAATTTAACATTTATGTGCCGATCTTAGAAATAAGAAGAATTATTACATGGATGATTTTACATAAATATATGTCAGGGATGACTTCAAAGGAGGTACTGTAGTCATGGTTAATAGCGCTACATCTCTACAGGGAAGTTATCCTGCTGTACAATCTACTGCTTCTATGGGCATCAATAAGATAACAAAAGAGATGGCAGCCAAAACGGCTCAGATAGGTAATCATGCAGAGAGTCTGAATATCAAGGTGAAAGATTCGATACCTTCCGCTGCTTCCATGAGTATCAATAAAGTAACGAAAGATATGGCGGCCAAAACGGCTCAGATAGGAAATAATGCTGAGAAGTTAAATATTAAAGTAGAAGATAATGTAGTTTCTACCGCTTCTATGAGTATCAATAAAGTAACGAAAGATATGAAAGAGAAAACTTCTCAGATAGGGGATAATGAAATAGCCAGATTAACAGGTAGAGGCGGTAAGCTTAATATCTTTGTATGATTCCGGATTGTGGTGTCATCTGACTGGCAACTATAGTTGCTTTGCCTGGTGCTCCGAAGAAAAATATCACGGTGCCACCCGTGTATTAATTGGCCTATCATGCAAAGTGGCATATGTAACCTGTATTTTTTATAAATGTTCCATTTTAAATTTT
This sequence comes from uncultured Synergistia bacterium, assembly GCA_937888925.1. The sequence goes on from CALARM010000633.1 coordinate 8,907, forward strand.
CGGAGGAGTGCCAGGCAGGTAAAGCCAGGGAATTTACGCCCCGTGCTCTATACTCCTATTACAGGTGAATGAGCCCCGCAGGATTCCGTATCTGTTTCTTTGCTCAGGTCAGACGGGTAAAAACCATACTGTCTTAAAATTTCCAGTTTCGGAAATATATTGTTTTTAAGATCTATATGGAAAAATCCGGGAAACAGATAGGGATATTTTTTTATAAAATCGAAAATATATCTGTATTTATCGGAGATCGATATGTTTATGTAATTGCTTACTTCATGGCCTGTTATCATATATTCGGGGAAGAGGTTCTCACAGAATTCAAGAGTTACTTTATCCTTATATTCTTTATATATTTCAGTCTGAGGGAGCAGGCAGAGAAGTGAAGGAAGTATCCTTGCTCCCATCATTCGAAAGGATATCATCTGAAAAACAGACTGATAGAAATCTTCCATATCTTCAAAGGGAAATCCCCACACGAAAAAGGCATCTACCCTGGGAAATATCTGAACTGCTTCCGTTATTATTCTGGCCGATTCTTCTGAAGTAAACCCTTTCTTCGTAAGTTTCAATACTCTGTCCGAGCCGGATTCTATGCCGAATCTGATCTCAATACAGCCTGCATCTGCCATCTGTTCCATTGTTACCCTGTCTGTCAGGTCAATACGTCCGAAGGCTTTCCATTTTATATTCAGTCCCGCTTCTTTTAAAGATTTGCAGAAAGACAAAACTCTTTTTTGAGA
>CALARM010000634.1 GCA_937888925.1 uncultured Synergistia bacterium
AGATATTGAAATAGAAATTTCAGTAATGACTCCTTTAAGACCTGTTAAAAATATAGAAGAAATTCAGGTAGGAACTCATGGGCTCTATATTAAAAACGGTTATTACCGGGGAGTGCTTCTCCCTCAGGTGGCAACAGAGTATGGCTGGGATAGAAAAACTTTCCTTGAACAGGTATCCAGAAAAGCAGGAATGAATAGAAATGGCTGGGAAGATAAAAATTCTGTAATCTATATTTTCAGTGCCCAGATTTTCCATGAAGATTAAACATGACTTCCGTCATGGACATAATAATCCCTGCGTGATGCATGAGACGTTACGCGTCACGATTTTATAAACAAACCAAGAAAGGACGAAAACAATGAAAAGATTATTACCTGTATGTCTGTTAAGTTTATTATTCATATTATTTATGTCTTATATGCCCCTTTCTGAAGCTAAAAATCAAACGCCAACACCTGACCCCAAGGGACCGCCATCAGCCGATACGGGAAACCCTAAATTAAATACTTTTGCAGTTACTGTTATAGATATAAAAAATCAAAAAGCTCTTATGTATGATGTGACATGTGGCCTGGGTATTGAAAAGTTCCAGGAATTTCACGGTCATCGCGGAGCCAGTGAAATAATAGTACCTTTTGGGAAAGTAAAAAGTGTTGAAGTTACAGGGAAAACCACTGCTGCTTCAGATTTATATGCATCAAATCCCTATGTAAATACAATATTTCACCTCACAGACGGCCACAGCATAAATGTAGAAATACCTGCGAAATTATTATGGCGCGGGAAAACTGCCTTCGGAGAAATGAGTGTGGAAACTCAAAATATAAAAGTCATAACATTTCATCATGAAGGTGTAGCTTTAAGATGTCCGAAATGTGGAGAGATATTTCATATAGAAGGTTTTCAATTCTGTCCCTATGACGGGAAAAAACTTGACGAAGTTATAGAGTAACCAGGAAAGGAAGTGCTTTAACTTGTATTTTTCTAATAAACGTATCCTATCTGTAGTAATTATTTTACTTTTCGTAACATTAATTTCAAACATAGCTTTTTGCAATGAAAAAAATAAGGTTACTATAGGTATAGTAATGCCTGTAGGAGGCTCAGGAGATTTATCCTTTGAATGGACAGCTACAGAAGGGCTGGCAAGGATTAATCAGGAAATAGATGGAATAAATATTTTAACGAAAGAACCGATGAAGGTTGACGTATTAAAAAATTATTATGAAGATCTTATAAGCCAGGGAGTAAAATTAATCATAGGGATTGGCTTTTTTCAGGAGGAAGCTCTGAAAGAAGTGGCAAAGGAGCATCCGGATGTCACCTTTGCAATCATAGATGCTTCAGTTGACCTGCCCAATGTAACATCTGTTATATTCAGAGAAGATGAAGGGTCTTTTCTTGTCGGATGCAGTGCAGCTATGGTAACCAGAACAGGTAAAATAGGTTTTATAGGCGGTATGAAGAGCGATATAATAGATAAATTCAAAAAAGGTTATGAAGAAGGTGCAAAATATATAAAACCTGATGTGGCTATAGAGACAAAATATATCGGAGACACTGAAGAGGCATTTTCCTCACCGGATCTTGGTAAAAAAATTGCCAAGGATATGTATAATAATGATATTGATGTCATATTTGCTGCAGCAGGTGGTTCCGGTCTTGGAGTCATAGAAACTGCAAGGATAAGAAATAAATATTGTATAGGCGTTGATGCAGATCAGGATTACATTGCGCCGGGAAATGTAATAACCAGTATGATGAAAAGAGTTGATAATGCCTTATTTGTTATAGTTAAAGACTATATGGATAACAAATTCAAAGCCGGCACAATAGTAATGGGTTTGAAAGAAAACGGAGTAAGTCTTACAGAATTCAAATATTCACAGGATCTTCTTACAAAAGAACAGTTTGAAAAACTGGATGCAATAAAACAGGATCTAATTGATGGTAAAATTGTTATAAAATAAGTGAGTAGTGAGTGGTGGATAGTAAGTGGGAATAATCCTGTATCCCTGCTACTCATCACTCATTGCTTTTTGAGGGATCTGATTTATGAAAAAACTCAGCAGAAGAGAACTTATAAAACATATTATCTGCGGAAGTGGAGCATGTATTCTGCATGCACCTCTGACAGGTATTCTGGCCGGGAATGAAAATCTTTTTATAACAGAGGCAATGCACTACGAAAAAAATAAAAATGGAAAAGTTACCTGTACACTTTGCCCGAATGAATGTTCCATAAAAAATCGTAAGAGAGGTACCTGTAAAACAAGAGAAAACAGAGATGGCATACTCAAAAGCCTCGTTTATTCCAGAGCATCTTCCATACATATAGATCCTATAGAAAAAAAACCACTGTTTCATTATCTGCCAGGAACGAAATCCTTTTCACTTGGTACGGCAGGTTGTAATTTCACCTGTAAATTCTGTCAGAACTGGGAAATTTCTCAGTTCACACCGGAAGAAGTAGATAGTATCTACCTGCCTCCTGAAGAGATTATCAAAAATGCCAGAAAAGAACACTGTACAACAGTGTCATGCACTTATAACGAACCTGTTATATTTTACGAATATCTTTATAAAATAGCAAAAACAGGTAAAGATAGCAGCATAAAAACTGTTATGATTTCAAACGGTTATATAAATGAAAAACCCATGAAGGAACTCTGTAAATATCTTGGCGCTGTAAAAATAGATTTAAAAGCTTTCAGCAACAAATTTTACAGTGATATATGCGGAGGCGAACTGGAACCTGTATTAAAGACACTGAAGCTTTTGAAATCAGAAGGAATGTGGTTTGAAATCGTAGTGCTTGTTATACCGGCTCTCAATGACAGTATAACAGAAATTAAATCTATGGCTACATGGATAAAAAATAATTTAGGCGCTGATGTTCCTTTACATTTCTCCCGTTTTCATCCTATTTACAAAATGAAAAATCTGCCTTCCACTCCTGTAAAAACCCTTGAACAGGCAAGGGATACTGCTTTAAAAGCAGGGCTTCATTATGTTTATATAGGAAATGTGCCGGGTCATGCCGGTGAAAACACATACTGTCCGGGATGCAAAAAACTTCTTATACAGCGTATAGGCTTTGAAATAATAAAAAAGTCCTTAAAAGATGGGAAATGCCCGTCATGTTCTTACAGGATTGCAGGTATATGGAGTTGAGGGTTTATGGTTGAGAGTTGAAAATTAGCCAACCATAAGCTCTAAACTACAAAAGTTCTTTCTGTTTCAATGCAATCTGCGCTCTTTTTCTAACCTGTTTGTCCGGGTCATATTCCGAGATTTGCTTTAAAATTCCTGTCACATCTGTGTCAGTTATATATCCGAGAGCTTCAACTATACCGCATCTTACATACCAGTTTTCATCATTGAGAGAATTTATAAGTATGAGAGAAACATCATTTCCTCCCATCTGTCTCAGGACATCTACAATTTTACGGCGTACCACATAATCACTGTCTTTTTTTAATGTGTCACTTAAAATACCGACAACTTCCTTATTACCGATTTTTCCGAGAGCTTCCACTGCTTCCCTTCGAACAAATTTATCCTGATCCTGTAAGGCAGCCTTCAGATCAGGCATAACATAAGATGTTCCTATTCTGCCGAGGGCTTCCACAGCCTTTCTGCGAACTATATTATCTCCATCCCTGAGACTATCTCTCAAATCTGTTATAACTTCATGATTTTTTGTTTTCCCAAGCGCTTCTATAGCATGTCTTCTTGTTTCCAGATCGGCATCTTTAAGAGCATGTTTTAAATCTTCAATGCCGTCAGGACTTTTTACCTTCTGTAACATTGAATGAAGTTTTCTATAGAAATCTGTCCTCTCACCTTTTACTGCAACCATTTTATCTTCATATTCCATAATGAATATATCAAATTCTTCTTTCTTCCTTATGAGACGGTAAAGACTGTTAAGTTTATAAAGAAGATTATAGATTTCTTCTATACCTATGTCAGACATTTTATCTACAGATTGCTCCGAATTTTCAACTGTTTTTATAATTTTCTTATCTTTTTTCAAAATATCAGACATCTTCAATCCCCCTGTTTCAGCGGAAGAAAGTTTATTTTCCATGTACTGGCTTACAAGATCAAACATCAATTCCCAGCAGTTATGATTGCCGAAAAACTCGTATATAATCATATCTTCTCCGCTTAAACGCCTTAATTTAAGCTGAAATTTTTCTTCTACATGTTCCTCTTTAAATAACCATCTATAACAACTGACATAAAGCTGTTCTATTAAACTCAATAGCAACTGAAAATCCTTAATACTGAGCCAGTTATAACTGATATATACTTTCATATATTTAGTCACATCATGGTCCACATCGAATCATCCTTTCACGATGAAAACTTATTTCTTTCATAAGATTTATAAATATTATAAAACAAATAATACAAAAAAAGAAGTATGTATAAAATATTTCAAAGAAGGTGAAAGTTAATATGTAAAGAATATAAAGAATATAATAGATAAAAGCTATGAGAGCATAATAGAAGTGAAACGTTCATATGGGTAATATATTAATATTCGTAATTATTTTTACAATAATCTTCTCTTTTCACCCGCTGATGGCCTCGCCATTCTGTCAGAGCGGACTGTTTCTAATGGATAGTTATAATGATTTTTCCGGTGGTACTTTTGAAAAAACTATATTATCAGCCAGTGACTCCGAAGGTTTTATAAAAATTGCTCCCCATGTATCATGCGGTATCTATACATCTCCCGTTATTGAAATGGATTTCCCGGCAGAAGAAATATACCCTTCCTGGAATATAAATTGCAATGAAAAAGAAACAGGATTTATTGTATACACAAGAGTCAGTCAGGACAAATCAAACTGGTCTCCCTGGTTCTATACAGGTTCATGTGGTAAATATCCGAAAATAAAAAAGAAAATGATAAAAAATTCCTTCGGTTTTGTAGATATAGATTACCTGAGTCTCAGAAAAGAAACACGATTCATTCAATATTCCATACATCTGTTTTCTTCTGAAGGTAAATATATCAGTCCTTCAGTAAAACTTTTGGCACTATCTTACGGAAAAAGAGAGAAAAAAGAGACATCAGGGAGGAATTCTTTAACGGGTTCCAGAATTACCGAAAAAATATTATCTGTTCCCTATAGATCCCAGGGAGATGAGAACAGTAAAATTTCAGGGCGTATATGTTCTCCCACGAGTGTTGCCATGGTTATGTCTTACTGGGGGATTAATGTAGGCACAGATGAAGTAGCTAAAAAGTCTTATGATAAAGAACATGATATTTATGGTTCGTGGCCTCTGGCAGTACAGGCAGCATCTCAATATGGTCTCAGAGGGTGGATAGAAATTTTCAAATCCTGGCAGGAGGTAGAAGAAAAAATTTCTTCCGGCATACCGGTCATTGCAACGATATGTTTTGAAACAGGTGAATTAAAAGGAAGTATGACAGAGAGTTCACAGGGGCATGTCATAGTAGTTAAAGGATTTTCATCTGACGGAAATGTAGTGTGCAACGATCCTGCAGGTAAAGATGCAAAAGAAGGCATAGTTACTTATAGTAGAGACGACCTGGAGAAAGTATGGTTTAAAAAAAGCGGTATCGGTTATGTTATTATAAAATAAAAGGCAGATATCTATGGGAAAAGTAGAAAAAACTAAAAAAACAACTGAAGCTGATAAGATATACGAAAAAGCCGGTAAATTGCGAAAAGAAGGCAACCTGGAAGAAGCAATTGAACTTTATCAACAGGTACTGGAGATGAAGCCAACTAAAATCGGTGCCTATTATTATACTGGATTATGTTATGATGAACTGGGCTATCTGGATGATGCCCTGGAGAATTTTAAAAATTACAGAGATAAAGCAAAAGATCCCGAAAAAAAAGAAAAAGCTGAACAGATAATAGCGAGACTTTCGAAAGAAATCGAGGAGGAATTGCAGAGACAGGAAGAAATAAAACAGCAGAGAGAAGAAAGATACAGAGAATTTCTTGAAGTTAAATGGATAAACGGTGTAGTCAAAATACCTACCCTTAAAAATGTAAGGGAAAGACTTAAAATAGATGAAGAAAGAGCCAGGGAACTGGAAGAGCAGGTAAAAGCTCATATTGAATATACTCTAAAAAAAGAAAAACAGTTACTGAAGGAAATTAAACCGGAACAGATAAAAAACATAACAGAAAAGTCATGGGACAAAGAAGAAGACAGGGAACAGAATAAAGTCAGAGAAGAGGCAAAAAGAAATTATTATTTAGCCGTAGAAATGGCATGGTCTGATGCAACTGCAGATGAATATGAAAATTCCTATCTCGGTAAAATGAGAAGAATTACCGGTGTAACAGAAATAGAAGCTTTAGAGATAGAAAAAGAGATTAAAGAAAAACTTAAGAAAAAAATACAGGAAGCAAAACATGAATTAGTCCAGGAAGAAAAAAAATTTCGTGCAGAAAATAAACTGAAAGAGATAGCAGGAGACGTAGAAATACATAATAAACCTTCTGCCAAACAGAGTCTCCTTGAAGTGCGACTCAGTGAGGTACAGGAAGCAAGAAGACGGGAAGAAGAAGCAAAAAAATTACTGGAAGAATCATTGAAACAGAAGGAAA
>CALARM010000635.1 GCA_937888925.1 uncultured Synergistia bacterium
CCGATCTTAAAGATCCCAATATAAACATACCTTTTGGTATTTATTACCTTTCCTCTGTTTATAAAGATTTATATGATAACGAAGTTCTTGCCCTGGCAGGATATAACGGAGGCCCCGGTAATGCCGGCCACTGGTGGAAAACAAAATATAATGGAGATATTGATGAATTTGTAGAGAATATACCATACAGGGAAACCAGGGATTACGTAAAAAGAGTTCTCCGAAGTTACTGGGAATATAAAAGATTATACGATGTCACCCAGCCAGATTATCTGACCGGTTATGATTATTGATGGCATTTCTATTTTTTTGTTTTTTTCTGTTGATCTTTTATGTTATAATAAGTCAATTCTATACATTTTAGAATTTAAGTGAGTAGTGAGTGGTGAGTAGAATATGGCACTGTCACTCACTATTCACTACTCGCTCATTAATTATGAATTTATATGAGAATTGTAACGCGTTACGCGTTACGGGAGGAACAAATTCTCATACTTCGTTGTGACTGAAACGGTCATTGTCGTTGTTATGAAACTAACTATATTAAAGGAGTGTTTCCTATAAAATTTTCTTCTCCCTCTTCAGATTTACCGGAGATTATTCCGAGAGAATTACTCTTTAGTGAACCATTGAGATGTAACCCCAAAATATCACCTGACATTACAAAGTTAGCCTATATAGCTCCGGTAAATAATATAATGAATTTATGGATAAAAACTATAGATAAAGACGATGACAGGGTAATTACAGATTTTAAGAAAAGTTCTGTCTTTTTATATGTATGGATTAATAATACATATATCGTTTATCTGCAGGATGCAGAAGGCACTGAAGAATGGCTTCTTTATAAATTAAACATTGAAACAGGGGAAGTCAAAATATTAACACCGTATAAAAATATAAAAGTCGGCTTCTTTTCAGCCCATTGTGAGGAATTCCCCAATGAATTGATTATTTCAATGAATAAAGATAATAGAGCAATTCAAGATCTTTACCATGTTGATTTAAATTCTGATAAAATAACTCTTATTAAGAAGAACCCGGGTAATATAGCAGACTGGTTCATTGATCATAATTTTAAACCCGGCGCCATTGTGGTAACAAATGATGACGGAACAGCGGACCTTATGGTTAAAGAGCATGAGAATAATTGCTGGAAAAAATTGATTACCTGGCATATAGAAGAACTGCCATGGTGTAAGCCTGTCGGATTTTCTAAAGATAATAGATATATTTACGTAGTAGATTCCGGCGATTATAATACATTTTGTGTTGTTAAAATAGAAATAAAAACCGGTAAAAGAGAAATAGTGGTTCAGGAACGTGAATATGATATTTATACTGTGAACATACATGAACGTAAATGTGATTTTGGAAATCATATGATATTATTTAATTATCAAACCTATGACATTCAGGCTGTCTTCTGTAATAAATTCAGGAAAGAATGGATTATTTTAGATGAAGCTATAAAGGAAGATTTTGAAGCAATAAAAAGACTTGATCCCGGTGATTTCTCGATTATTGACAGGAATAATGATGATAATCTGTGGTTAATCAGTTTTGAACATGATACCCATCCTCCTTCCTATTATCTTTTTGACAGAAAGTCGAAAAAAGGAACCTTTCTTTTTCATCAGGGTAATCTGCCTGGTAATTATACGCCGGCCCATATGGAAGAAGTGACCTTTACTTCCAGAGACGGATTGACTCTTCATGGTTATATAACCTTTCCTCCGGGAAAAATAAGAACAAAACTTCCCCTTGTTTTATATGTTCATAGCGGGCCGAATTACCGCGATATCTGGAGATATAACCCTGTAGTTCAATGGTTCGCCAGCAGAGGTTATGCCTGTTTACAGATTAACTATCGCGGATCAATTGGCTATGGAAAGACTTTCCTTAAAGCAGGGAACAGGGAGTGGGGCGGGAAAATGCAGGATGATCTTGTAGATGCCGTTCAATGGGCTGTAGATAATAATATTGCCGATCCAGGGAAAATTGCCATATACGGTACAGGATATGGAGGTTATACAGCCCTTGCAGGAGCGACGTTTACGCCTGGTCTGTTTTGCTGTGCCGTAGCAATAGAATGTCCCGGAAATCTTGTAAATTTTATCAAATCACTTCCCTTACATATGAATTTTTTACGTAAAAGATTTCTTGTAACCATAGGAGACCCTGACAGAGAAAAGGATATGTTAGTAAATCGATCACCTTTTTATAAATTAGATAATATAAAAATACCTCTTCTTATAGCTTACGGCCTTAAAAGTTCAAGAGTCAAATCTTCAGAGCCCTATAAGATTGTCAATACTATAAAAAGTAAAGGCATTGAAGTAGAGCATATTGTTTTCCCTGATGAAGGTCATTTTATTATCAGACCGGAGAACCGTCATAAATTTTATACGGTGGCCGAAAAATTTCTATCAAAACATATGGGAGGACGATATGAACCCAGAAAAATATATTTTAAAGATATATATATATCAGATGAAATCTGTAATAATACCTGTGATAAGATCCTTGTAGATAAAATTCTGAGAGAAGGAGATACACATGCCTTTGAGAAACTTGTTTACTCTTACGAAAAACCTCTGCTGAAATATTTGAATAAAATGACAGGCGATCCGAAAATAAGTAATGAACTACTTCAGGAAACTTTCTGCAGAGTCTGGCTATATCTGGATTCATATCTTCCTCATATGTCTTTTTTTTCCTGGCTCTTTCAAATTGCTGCCAATGTGGTAAATAAATACAGGTGGAAAAAAAGCAGACTCGTTAACGAAATAAGTTTTGATGAGTTAAATCCGGAACCGGCAACAGAATTCTGGGAAGAAAATCTCAGAAATAAGATTCTGGTGCAATCAATGCTTGATTCTATCAGAGAGCCTTACAGAACTTCTTTGATCCTCCGTTTTATGGAAGATCTTGATTATAGAGAAATTGCTTCTGTAATGAATAGAAATCCAGATCAAATAAAAAATTATTTATTTAGAGCCAAAAAATCTATCCTCAAATCCTGGAGAGAAGATTCTGTATAATTTTTTAGAATAACTCTGATTCTGCTGTAATAAAAAATATCATTTATGTGAAACTTTTCCTCTCTTCCAGCGATATATTATTATAGTGTATTTTATAACTTATTGGAATTTAATTAAGTAAAAAGTGAAAAGAATAGGACATTACTCACTATTCACTACTCATTTTTCACTTCTTATTAAATTATGGATTGTAATGAAACTTACTATAATAGAACAGGAGTTACGCATTTTGAAAATTAAAAGATGAAGGATTCAGAATACAGGAGACAGGAGTAAGGAGATTTATATTTTATTCTGACTCCTTTATTCAATGGATCTTTATAAAATTTTGCGTGACTCCTGATAGAAAACATGAACCTGAAGTATTTTATTGCGCATTTCAGAGTAGAAGTAATTGCTGATTAAAGTGAATTTTAATTTGACATATCTGAAAAGAAATCGTATTATATTTATGAGGAATATCACATATTTTATAAATATATAATACTATAATAAAGAGCCAGAGTATGTATATAAAGGATATTGTATGTATGAAAAAATGTGTTTTACTCGCAAAAAAAGGTGTGAGTCTTCCAGAACTGGCTGTTTCTATCTGTCTTCTTGCCACTGTAATAGTAATTATTATGGGTATAATCTGCGGAGGGATTACAGGGATAAGAAAAGGTGAAGAAAGTCTTGTCATAGGAAATCTTCTGAAAACAGAACTTGAATTTTATTCAGAAGAGGTGCTTTATAATTTTGAGGATTCTGATTATGATAATGGTAGTCAACATTGTTTTAGAACTGGTGAAACGGTGGATGGTGTAAAACTGAAGGAAGAATGGGTTTGTTTCACTGATATTGTAGCAGGGGCCGATCCCAGAAACAAGTTAAAAGAGGTAACAGTTTCTATTTACTGGTATGACAGAGGATTATCCGGTCATGGAGGAATAAAGAAAAGAAGTTCTACATGCTGGATAAATAATTATCTTGATTAGGAGTATTATGAGAAATAAGAAAGCTTTATCACTTCTGGAAGTAATTATCTCTATTGCTATATTTTCACTCTTGCTTACTGTCTGTAATATTATTTTAAATCGTGCCCTTGTAGCTTCATCTCATGGAAAGGCAACTACTGCAGCAGGAAATGAGGCAGTCAAAGGGATTTCGTGGCTTATTTCCGATATGTCGGAAACATCAGCTTCTTCAGTTACAATGCTGGACATTGGTAATAATAAAATAAATCTTCCTCATACTTCTTCTCCCGTGATAAAAGTGTCTCATATCAGTCTCCTTTCAGGATTTGATAAAAGTACTCTGAAAATAGAATATACAGATAGTTTTCCCCCTCTTATAAAATGGAAATATTACATATTATATTTTTTAAAACCTTATAAAAATGATACTTATACGCTCTACAGAAAACTTTATAAGGATGATGTTACCTATGCTAATGCCTTTAAAAAGTTTTACCCTGTACCTATGAGCGCATCAGATCTTCAAAGTAATTCCACTACAGGGGGAACTGGAGAATTTAAAGAAAGAACTGTTGCAAAAAATATTTATAGTCTTGAACTTGTCAAACAATCAGGGAATATATGCACTTTAAAAGTCACAGCCAGTGAAAGTGCAAGAAATGTTGTTTCTGTACGGATTACCAGAAGTTTTACTATTGTAATGAATAATACAATAAAATCTAAATAAAGAGGAGGTCTGTCATGAATACTAAAAAAGGTTTTATTCTTATGACTACGTTATTTCTTTCTTTTGTTCTTCTTGCTGTTGTTATAGTATTGACTAAAGACGCATTCTTCCAGATGAGCAGTTCAGTTGCATTCAACTCCAGAAATGAAGCCCTTATGATTGCAGAATCCGGTGCACATAAGGCTATATGTTATCTGGAAAGTACGGTAGATCCCAATACAGGAAAGGAGCCGACACAATTAGATTGGAATAACGAAATGTCAGGTAAAAATATCGGCACAGGTAATCTCAGTGTTAATGCCTGGAACAATCTTGCCGGAACAGATCCAAATGGTTCTTATGTTAATGGACTTGCTGATGGGACTCCTTTAAAAGTGCCTGCCGGTTGTATTCTGGTGAAAAGTGTCGGAAAAACGAAGAATGGTTATACAAAAACTGTAACCACCCTTCTGACCTATCAGGCTATTTCACAGATGCTTTATAGTGGCGGAAATGTCAGGTTTGGCGGAGATAACACCATGTCTGTCAGGCTGGATTCTTTAACAGGGTTGCAACCAAGGGTCCATGTTGATAGCAATAGTAGTAACAGTATTTCTATAGACAGTGCCATTTCACTTGAAGCAAAGGGTGCCGGGTTTTCTACTGCAGCGTATCCTCTGGACGAAACTTCAAAAAATAAAATAACTTCTTCCGGAGGAACAGTGGCGGAAAATAATCAGAATAAAAAAGATTATCATGTAAATATACTTAAAACTATTCTCAATAAACCACCGGCAGATGCTTATGAGTTTGGTTCTGAACTTGCAAAGATAAATTCTTCAGGAGAACTGGATAAGACTCTTACAAAATTAAAGTTTGCAAATAGTCCTATAGGCGCTATTTATTCGTTTGTTACCGGAGAAAGTTCTGATGATTATATTGAAATGGATATTGATATAAATAAAGTAGTATCCGTATCGGATGTAAAATTTACAGGAACCCTTAAAGGTGA
>CALARM010000636.1 GCA_937888925.1 uncultured Synergistia bacterium
TATTCTTTCTTTCAGTTTTGTATTTCTTCTGGAAACCTTATCATTATTTATCGCTATATGAAGAGCCCTGTGAGTTCCTACCAGTACAACCTTTTTTTCTGCTCTTGTCACGGCAGTATAGAGTAAATTTCTCTGAAGCATAATATAATGCTGTACAGACACAGGTATTACGACAGCAGGATACTCGCTACCCTGACTTTTATGAATGGTACATGCATAGGCCAGTGTAAGGTCGTTCAGTTCTTCAAATTCATAATCCACCACTATATCATCATCACCCAGAAGTCTTATCCATAAGAGCTTATCTTCCAGATCTATTTCATCAATCAGGCCCAGGTCACCGTTAAAAACCTGTTTTTTATAATTATTTACTATCTGCATTACCTTGTCGCCTTCTCTGAATATATTGTTACCTGATTTAATTTCTTTTTTATCCCTCTGCGGCGGATTCAAAACCTTCTGCAATTCTGCATTCAGATTTGTTACACCAATAGGTCCTCTGTGCATGGGGCTCAATACCTGAACATTCTTTAAAGGATTTCCATATTCAAGTCTGAGTTCATTATTACAGAGTGATATTATCTGTTTTGCTATTTCTTCAGGTTCCTCGACAGATAAAAAGGCAAAGTCTTCCCTGTCTTTCAAGAGTGGGAATTCACCGTTGTTAATACGGTGGGAATTAACTATAATATAACTCTGTTCTGCCTGACGAAATATTGTTTTAAGACATATAGTATTGATGAGTTTACTGTCAATCAGATCAAATAATATATTACCTGGCCCTACGGATGGCAATTGGTCTACATCCCCTACAAGTATAAGCCTCGTATTATGAGACATTCCTTTTAAAAGATAATAAAAAAGATATATATCCAGCATAGATGCTTCATCGACAATAACAAGCTCCTTTTTCAGCGGTTCTTCTTCATTGTGGAGAAAGGTATTCTCACCGGGAATATAGCCGAGAAGTCGATGAACTGTCATGGCATCCCTTCCCGTTGTCTCAGCAAGTCTTTTTGCTGCTCTTCCTGTAGGTGCGGCAAGGGAGAAAGATAATCCCAGTTTTTCTGCCCTGAGTATAATAGTTTGTAATATTGTAGTCTTTCCCGTGCCGGGTCCTCCTGTAATAATCAGCATACCTTCGGAAAAAGCCTCAAAAAGCGCTTCCTTCTGGCTATCGGAAAGGTCTATGTCTATAAGTTGCTGAATTGAAAGAATCTCCTCTTTTGACGGCCCATCTAAAGGAGGAATTTCTCTGAAATGTTTTAACCTTTTAGCTATATTACATTCCAGCGTATAAAGACCCTTTAAAAATACCAGACGTCCTTCTTCAACTATTATTTTCTCTTTTCGTTCCATTTCCAGAAGTATTTTCTCGACAGGTATATTTGAAATACAGAGATCCCTTGCTGTTACTTCTATAAGGTTATCCATTTCCAGAAAGATGTGTCCGTTATTGGTAGCTTCCTGCAGTTTATAGGTAATACAGGCAGCTATACGATAGGGAGAATCTTCGGGGAGTCCCATTTTCCTGGCTATTTTATCGGCAATCTTAAAACCTATTCCCCATATATCTTCTGCAAGTTGATAGGGATTGGACTTTAATATGTCTATACAGGACATTCCATAGGTTTTATAAATCTTCACAGATGTATTGGGTGGTATATCAAAACCTGAGAGATAAGTCATTATATTCTTTATCTCTCTCTGTTCAGAAAATGAAGCAATTATTTTCTTTATATTCTTTATTCCCTTTATTTCTCTCAATCGTTCCGGATTTTCTTCTATTACATCAAAAACAGATGTACCGAAATGATCTACTAGTTTCTTTGCAGTTGCAGGGCCTATGCCTTTTATAAAACTGGAAAGATACTGTTCTATACCATGTTTACCTGTAGGGAGTATTTCTTCATAGGAAGAAACAGAAAACTGTTTTCCATAGGTTTTATGAACCACCCAGTCTCCCTGAAATTTACAGGTTCTGCCTGTACTGATTGAAGGGAATGTACCTACAACAGTTATCAATTTCTTATCATCGCTTTTATTTTGTTCAATACGGGCAACAGTATAATAACTGGCTTCGTTTCGAAAAATAATATTCTGTACTGTACCTTCAAGAGTAATCATTAAAAATCAGACCATTTTGCTTTCTCAAATATTTCCTCTCCGGTAATTTTTTTCAATTCCGAAGGTGCATATATACGGGAGCATGAGAGAAGAAATTTTTCTTCTTCCGAGAGATTTTTTAATTCCAGAGGAGGGAGATCAAAATTTACTTCACACATATTTCCTTCC
>CALARM010000637.1 GCA_937888925.1 uncultured Synergistia bacterium
TTCCGGAAGGAGATACAAAATATCTTTATCATAAAAGATATAAGGTCATAAAACCACTTCGTATCGGAGGCATGTCTACAATATATCTGGCAGAAGATTTGAATTTTGACGGACTTGTATGTGTTATAAAAGAGATGAGTGATGTCTTTAAGGATCCTGAAGAAAGGGAATATGCCATACAGAAATTTAAAGAAGAAGCTTTCATACTTGCCAAACTCAGACATCCAAATATACCTGTAGTCAGTAATCACTTTATTGAAGAAGGCAAATATAATATTGTTATGGATTATATAGACGGCATAAATCTGGAAGATTTACTGATGGATTCCGTAGTAAAAGGACTTGCAGAAGAAGATGTTATAGAATGGGCCATTCAGATCTGTGAAATCCTGGAATACTTACATGCTCAGACACCTCCTATTATACACAGGGATATAAAACCGAGTAATTTCATAAAAAGAGAAGACGGAAAAATAATAATAATAGATTTCGGTATAGCAAGAATATTTGAGCCTAAAAAAATGGGAACCCTCATAGGAACACCTGGCTACATATCTCCTGAACAATATGCAGGTCAGATAGATATCAGAAGCGATATCTTTGCCCTGGGCGCAACAATTCATCAATTACTTACCGGGAAAGATCCGGGGCAGGGAGTGCCTTTTGATTTTCCGCCTGTCTGTTCTATGAGACCTGATGTATCAAAGGGTATAGAAGAAATTATTAACAAATCCCTCCAGCAGGAAATGGATAAAAGATACAGGAATACAACTGAAATGAAACAGGCTCTTATGAGATTAAAAGAACCTGTTGTAGAACAGAGGATTGCTCCTCCGCCGATAGTTCTGGAGACACCGGGTAAATCAGGTTTAATACCTGAAACAACACCTGCAAGGATATCAGGAGAATCAGATAAGAGAGCATCTTTAAAAATACAGCCTGAAAAACAGGGAATTATACCTCAACCACTTCCTATCCCTGTAAAAAAAGCTCCTGTTATTCCTGAAGTTCCGCCTGATATTCCAATGCCGACCAGAGAGGAAGCATATGAATCGCCTTCAGAAATAGCAGAAAGTCCTGTCAGTTATTTAAGAGCAATTCAATTACAGTCTTTTCATGGCAAAGATGCTATAAAAAAGGTTCTCTCTGCCTTTGTAGGAATAGATATCGGAAGTGAGAGAATAAAAATACTCTATCTGGATATAGATGAAAATTATTTTGTTTATCCTGCAGGTATAGCAGTTGCTGAAATCCCTCCGAATACAGTTCAGGACGGCGTTATTACAGATCCGAAAACAGTGGGTCTGTTCATAAAACAGATACTGGCAGGACAAAAAATAAAGGCCAGACGTGCCGTGGTTTCCATACCGCAGAAATCTGTTAAATATTCCAGTTTTTTCCTCCCTGAAATGGCTCATCCCAAAATGGTGGCCTCCATTGTAGAAGAAGCAAAAAATCATTTTTCTTTTTCTCTTGACAGAGCCCAGCTTAATTACGAGATACTGGAATTTTTCTTCCCCGATCAAATAGGAAAACTGAAAATTTTAGTATGGGCAGTTCCGGAAGATGTACTGGCACCTATATATAAGACAATGCAGTATGCAGAATTACAGTTAACAGATACTATGATAGAAGCCTTTGCAATAAAAAATGCACTGGAACTCATATTGAGAGATACTCATAAACAGAATAACGTAGCAGTTGTCAGTATGGGCGCCAGCAGTTCGAGTATTCATATCATACGAAATTCACAGGTATGGCACAGCAAAACCTTTTTCCCCGGAGGAACGGAACTGACCAATTCCATAGCAGATAGAATAAATGTTAATAAAAAACAGGCAGAAAATTTAAAGATTACAAAAGCAAATATGGATATATCCAAAGCTTCTCATATAGATTATGTGCTGTTTAAAACCATAGAACCTCTGGTCAGTAAAGTGGTGGATGAACTCATATCATCCCTTGATGAATATGAATCTACCTATGAAGTTAATATCCCTATAGCAGTATTATTATGCGGCGGAACTGCACTATTAAAGAATGTAGACAGATACATAGAAAAAAGCCTTTCTCTGAGATCCTATCTGTTTCAATTACCTGTAAGCAAAAAGGTAAGTGTCAACAGCGGTTTAATAGAGGAATTAGGTTCCAGTTTTATGGTACCCCTGGGACTTGCCATAGGCCCCTTCCTTAAAGGTATTGATCCGGCAGAACTGACGAAAGAACCTTTACCTGAACCTGTTTTTGAAGAAGAACAGGAAGAAGAGGAAGATACGAAAAAAGAAAAAAAAGGGTTCTGGTCATGGTTTAAATAGAATCGTGAGACGTGAGATGTGAGATGTGAGACGTGATGTGTAATTACAATCACCACTCATGATAAGAAAGAGTAAATATATAATGTACTGTAAATCATGCGGACAGATAATAGATGATACAGGTTCTTTCTGTGAATACTGCGGAACACCGTCGGAGCATACAGTAGAAAAAATATTACCTTTAAATACTCAATGGCAGCCAGAAAGAGAAAAGAAAGAAGATTTTATTATTTCCTGCTCCGAAATAGAAGCAAAAGAAGAAGATGAATATAAAGAATGCGATTCTGATGAAAAAGAAGAACATTTACAAAAATTACTGGGACTCGGATATAAGCCTTGCAAAGTTAGTGAAGACATAGAAATTTCTCCTTTTTCAAGACAAATCCCGGTTGAACGTCCTGAGCATATACTTAAAGGTACTATTGGAATAGATATTGACACATCTTCTATTAAATTACTGCAACTGGCAAAGGATGGAAAAAAATGTATATACCCTTCATTATATATGCTGGAATCTCCTTCCAGAGGCTCTTTTAAAGGAAATAATTTCTATGCTCCTGCATCTGTGGCTAAATCTGTAAAGAAATTTATAGTAGATACAGATATGAAGGTGGAAAATATATATTTTTCTGTACCACCATATGAGTCTATTACAAGAACTCTTATTGTACCTGTAAAAGATAGTAAAAAACTATCTTCTATAATAAAAGAAGACCTGCCATCTTACCTGTCTTTTCCTTACAGCAAAGCAAATTTAGATGTAGAACTTCTGTGCCGCTCTATACCGGGCGATGAAGGTTATATGAAAATTTTAGTTACAGCTATGAATAAAGATTTTATAAATAAACTTGAAGTTATAGGTAAGAGCCTCGGAGCAAAATTTAAGATAATCTCTGCTCATAGAGCTATGTACAGAACATTACAGTTGAGCGGGACAGAGAAAAATAATACTGCAATTGTCAATATAACCGGCAGTCATACAACTATTACAATTATCAGAGACGGAATAATTGAACAGACAGGTTCTTTTAAAAGAGGTTTTCAGGATTTCGTGACAGATCTTGCTAGAGGCCAGGAAATTTCACTGAATAAAGCACGGGAATTAATCGGATATGTAGAACTGGATATAACCAGAGCAGATGAAAAAAACATGAAATTATTCCATATTATAATTCCATCCATAAGAGACTGGATTACAGATCTTATAAAACTGTTCAATTCATTCGGAAGTAATTACAAACTGAATAAAAATAATTATTCATCATTAATCCTCTGCGGGGAAGGTGCAACTATTAAATGCTTCAATACCTTTACAGGTAATCAAGTTGGTATTAAATGTCATAATTTTATAATGCCTGAAGGTGAAAGGAATAACGATTTTCCGGAAGCATATGCCCCTCATTTTATGGCATGTCTTGGTCTCTGTGTAGATAATTTTTATAATGGTGACACCGGAGGAGAAAAAATAGAAATAAAAAACAGTTTCATCTCATCTTTATTCGGGAATTGATAAAAGTGCTTGCCAGTATAGTTATAAAATTAATGCCAAAAACTTCAAAGATTATACTCCCATGTGCCGGCGGAAGAGAACTCAGGTCGTTTTTCTACAATCTTCTTTCCAGTAAAAATCCTGACCTGTCAGACAGAATTCACAGTATGGCAGGGCCAAAACCTTTTACTTTATCCCTTCTAAACGGTAAAAAGAAAATCCTGAAAGATCGTATGGTATTGGATGAAAAAAATCTTTACTGGTTCCGCATAACAGTCCTTACAGAAGAAATTTTCAATATCCTGACTGCCGGCCTTTTCGGCATGATTGCGTCAGAAGAAACAGTAAAATTTTATGATAAAGAACTGATTATAAAGAAAGTCTGTCTTTCTTACGATGAGCACCCTATGGCACATATTGCCGAATATAAAGACTTGATGACCGATGAAGATAAAAAGAGTTTTTCATTTTCTTTCAAATCTCCCACTGCTTTTGTCTATGGGAATGGTATTATGCCGTTGCCATTGCCTTACAGCATATTTCGAAGTTATCTAGTCAGGTGGAATTCTTTTTGTCCTGTTGAATATCATATAGATGAAAAAATATTGAAAATAATAGAGAAAGCTGTTTTCCCTTCGATTTACAGTCTTTCTACAAAACTTCTGGATATGAAAAATTTTAAGATGATAGGTTTTACAGGAGATTGTTCCTTTGAAATAATAGAAAAAATTTCTCCTGAAGATATGAAGAATATACTTACACTGGCGAAATTTTCTTTTTACGGAGGCACAGGAGCAAAGACTACAATAGGGATGGGACAGACTGTGCCGGTGATGTGAGAGAAATTACTATTATAGCAAAAGTAGACTGTCTCAAGTTTTTCTCTGTAAATTCCGTCAGTAAATGCCACATAATAACTATAAAATACATTTGAGAGATTTCACTATGTTATGTTATAATATAATCAGGAAAGTAAGGTGATTATATTATGCAGAATAACCTGGCTTTAAAACTTGATGAAAATTATACTTATAAGGATTATATAACATGGAATGACAATAAATACTGGGAATTAATAGATGGTGTAGCATATCAGATGACTCCACCCACTACAAAACATCAAAGAATATCAGGAAATATATTCAGTGATTTTCATATTTATTTAAGAGGTAAAACATGTGAAGTTTTTCATCAGCCTTTTGGAGTCAGATTACCCTTAGAAAATGAACCTGATGAATTTGTAAAAAATGCTATATTACCTGATATTGTAGTTGTATGTGATAAGAAGAAATTAGATGATGAAGGCTGTAGAGGAGCACCTGATTTAATCGTAGAAATACTTTCACCATCAACTAAAAAGAGAGACCTGAAAGAAAAAAGGAAATTATATGAAAAGGCAGGAGTGAAAGAATACTGGATAGTTGATCCGTATAATAATTATATTCAGATGTATAAGCTTGAAAATAATAAATATGGTATACCTGATGTGTACACAGAAGAAGATAAAATTAAAGCTGGCATATTTCCTGATTTAGAAATAGATTTAAGTTTTGTATTTAAAGAATAAATACAGAAATGGATGAAATAACATGCCATTTCTACTTGAAAATCTTCTTCCAATAAAGTATAATAAATGTATAAAAAGTCAAAAAGGGGGGGGGATTATAATGGGTAAAGGCAAAAGTATTATATTTTCCCTGGTAATTATCCTGGTTATATCAATATCCATAGCAGAAGCAAAAATACCTTCCGACATGATAAATCTCAGAGGTGCAGATATTCTTCCTTCACAGAATGTAAGTATATCTCTCAATGGCCGTAAAATGCACATAAATTTGGTAAAACACGAAGGTATAATCTACAGTAAAATTGACAATTTTATCGCACTCTTTGGCTGTTCCTGCAGTTATGATGAAAGCCGGCAGGTTATAAAGGTAAATGATGCCGAACTTCCAATCTATTGCACGGGGTATGGTTCTGAAAACGGAAAAACTATCGTCTATTTACCTGTCCTTCAGACTCTTAATCTATTGAATATAAGGTATATCTATAATGATCTTTACGATAAAGAAAGACTTTCTATAAGAACAGATGAATTCATAGATTACAGAGGTGTTTCTGACTACCAGAATGTCATAGCCTACGGCGGAGGTTATGGAGGTTACGGTGGCTATGGAGGGTACGGTGGCGGCGGTTACGGTGCTGTAACATCTGTGCCGGATCTTGCAGCTATAAACAATTATGACACAAGAGTACTCGGTCTCGGACTGAGACCCATGTATTTTAATACAGGATGGTGTGGCGGAAGTATATATGGTTCCTGCGGTTCTTCCATATACAGCCCCGGTATGTATTCCTCCGGCTGTTACGGATGGTAAATTTATAAAAAATGAGCAGTGACGATAATGTCTTATAGTCA
>CALARM010000638.1 GCA_937888925.1 uncultured Synergistia bacterium
TAAGGAGGATCTGTCTGGCCATTCATTTCAAGCCTTATACTGGAAATATTACCGAGCCATCTTTCACTCGGCATCATAAGGCTTGTTCCCCGGAAGGCATCAGGCATGGCAATTCTGAAAACAATAAAAGAAACAACAGCAGTAAGAAAAATTATATGAAGAATATCTAAAATTTTATTATTCCCTCTTATCCCTGAAATAGATGTCACTCTGTATATGGACACTGCTACTATAACAAAGAACAGAGTAAAGACAGAGACTTTACATGCCATAGAAAGGGCAAAAAAGAAACCTGCCATTAAAAAATCAACAAGCTTTCCCTCTCTCTGTGCTCTCGAAAGCCAGTATAATGACACAGTGGTAAAAAAAGCGGCAAAAGAATCTACTACAAAAAAATGGGCCTGTTGAATTGCGAGGACAGACGCAGCAAGAAGAAAACTTGAAATTATGGCAATTCTATTGTCTCTGTAAATAACTCTGCCTGTTAAAAATATAAATACAATAGCTCCAAGGTCTAAAATACCGCTTACTGCCCGTCCTACAAGATTTATCCTGTCATAGTCCGTTTTATTTAATAAAATACCTGCACCTTTTACTATAGTAGTAGGAAGTGTACCGTAGGTAAAATAATCATACCCCACATTTCTCGGATTAAGAGTGGATTTTCTTTCATTTAAATATTCTCCTATAGAGGAAGGCCAGGCAAGAGACGTTTCAACCATGGTGAGAAATCTCTCATCGGGATGAAGATGGCGTCCCTGATCCCAGTTAAGGCCGACAAAACGAAAATAGGCACCAAGTAAAATTATAGCTGTAAATAACATGAGAGTTTTCCATGTTATATTTAATTTTTTACTCTCAGATTTTTCATTTTCCTTCAGCTCTTCTTCTGGGACAGAATTTCTGACTTCTTCACGTTCAGATTTTTCATTTTCCTTCAGTTCTTCTCCAGCAACAGGCTCTCTGACTTCTTCACGTTCAGATTTTTCATTTTCCTTCAGTTCTTCTCCATCAACAGGCTCTCTGACTTCTTCACTTTCAGGTTTTTCATTTTCCTTCAGTTCTTCTCCAGCAAAAGGCTCTCTGACTTCTTCACTTTCGGGTTTTTTTTCTACTTCGTGAAACTCATTATTAACATAATTCTTATCTGAATGTTTATCGTCCATAACAGTAATTCCTTTATAAAGTAACTATAAAAATATTCTCCATAGTATATTATAATTCTGAATGCTATGCAATAGTTTTGCCGGGTTGACCATTAATATTTAATAAAACTTCTTTACCTTCACCCTTCACCCTTCACTAACTTCTGGACATGCCATAAAGATATATGTTATAATACGTCATTACATTTAATGAAAGGAGTTTATTTTCTTTGGAAGAAATGGCAGAAAGAAAAGCGGCACAGAATCTTGCATCTCTTTCTGTTATATCCAATACAACGCTGGTAATACTTAAAGTAATTGTAGGATTAATTACCCATTCAGTCAGCGTAT
This sequence comes from uncultured Synergistia bacterium, assembly GCA_937888925.1. Next base: position 1,497 of record CALARM010000638.1, read on the forward strand.
TATCAGAGGCCGTTCATTCAGGCATAGATTTGATTGCTGCTATAATGGCGTTCTGGGCTATAAGGGAAGCATCGAAACCTGCCGATAAGGATCATCCCTATGGACATGGAAAAATAGAAAATATCTCTGGCAGTGTTGAAGCACTTCTCATATTTGTAGCTGCAATTCTCATCATATATGAAGCAATAAAAAAACTTTACCATCCTGAACCGATTGAAGCAGGTCTTGGGGTCTGGGTTATGTTATTTTCATCGGCAACCAATCTGTATATATCAAGACAACTTCTGATGGGAGCAAAAAAATATGATTCCCTTGCACTGGAAGCAGACGGGTGGCATCTTATGACTGATGTTTATACCTCTGCAGGTGTAATGGCAGGTCTTTTTATAATATGGATTACGAAATTATACATACTGGATTCTATAGTAGCCATAATAACAGCACTCTTTATTATGAAAGCTGCCTATGAGATGACACATAAATCAGTTAAAGGCCTTATGGATCAGCAGCTTCCGCCTGAAGAAGAAGAATTAATAAAAAATATTATACTTGAACATTATGATGAGTATGTGAGTTTTCATAACCTGAGAACAAGAAAGGCAGGAGCAGAAAGATTTGTAGATCTCCATCTGGTAGTAAGAGAAAATACAACAGTAAAGGAAGCTCATGATTTCTGCGACCATCTGGAAGAAGATATTAAAGCAAAACTCAAATACTGTAATGTATTAATACATATTGAACCGGATTCATCTGTACCGACAGGAATATTTCCTGAAAGTGATGTAAAAAAAGCCTCAAAAAAAAGTAAAAGAGATTAGTATTTTAAGAAACAATTATGACAAAAAGTTTGTCACAAAAAAGAATGAAAATTACAT
>CALARM010000639.1 GCA_937888925.1 uncultured Synergistia bacterium
CTCTTGAAGGACGCATTAAAAGGGGAAATGTATATTTTAAGTGCCGTGTAAGGGACGCCGGAGCAGTTGCAGTGGTTATAGACGGACGTTTTGTGTCTCTGGCACCTCTGGGAAATGATATTTATGAAGGAACTGTACAGGTATCGGGAAGTAAATGTTCAATTAATATGACGGTACCGGGTGACAATAGATACTGGTCTCTGGCTGAATATAATGTTATTCCTTAATGTAATTTTTAATAAAACCACTCATTCACTGCAGATAACGTTTTTTTGAGATATATTTCTATATTGATCCCCATTTTTCTTCCCCAATCCTGCCATAGAGAAGTTTTTTCTGTATACTCTTTTACCTGTTTCGGTTCTAAATATATTTTATAAATTTTTTTATTGAGAAGTCTAAACTATAATTTTATAGTGCCGACAATATTTATTGTGACGATTTTATAGTTAGATTTTTTTCGGAGAAGTACCAGGCAGACAGACGATATTTACATATTATTCAAGTTATTCATTTACATGAAAGCAATTAGGTATAAATTAAGGAGCTCAATTAAATGATATATCTAAATAATGGAGCAAGTAGTTATCCGAAACCTCAGGAAGTAATAAATGCAGTTATTAATTATATAAATTCTGTACCGCTAAATCCTTACAGATCTGGTTTTAAAAGACCATCTTTTATTGAAGATTGTAGAGAAAAGCTCTGCCTTCTTCTCAATGCAAAAGAAAGGAAAAATATTATTTTTACATCAGGTGGAACAGAGTCTTTAAACCTTGCCATAATGGGCCTTGAGCTAAGAAACAGTCATGTGATAACAACTGTTATTGAACATAATTCTGTCCTGAGACCTCTGAAATATTTAGAAAGAGAAAGATTTATTGATTTATCTATTGTTAAGTGCAATAACAATGGCTCAGTAAACCCTTATGATATAGAAAAAGAAATAAGAGAAAATACGGGTCTTATAATTGTAAATCATTGTTCCAATGTTACGGGAGAATTACTTGATTTAAAGTCAATATCGGAAATTGCTCACAAAAAGGATATTTTATTTGCAGTCGATGCTTCTCAATCTGCAGGTCATATCCCCATTGATGTGACTGCATGGAATATTGATATTTTGGCCTTTACAGGACATAAAGCTCTCTACGGACTTGCCGGTACAGGAGGTCTTTATTTGAAAAAAGGCATAAAACTAAAACCTTTGAAATTCGGTGGTACAGGCATCAGGAGTGAACTTATATATCAGCCTGAAGAATTTCCTCTTTATTATGAAAGTGGAACTTTAAATTTGCCCGGTATTGTTTCTCTCTGTTCGGGACTGGATTTTATATTAAAAAAAGGCATAGATGAAATAAGAAGAAAAGAAGAAGCCCTTATGGAGAAGCTTGTATCTGAACTTAAAGATATTCCACAGGTTATAATTTATGGAAGTCATGATAGAAGTAAGAGAACACCTGTATTAAGTTTTAATATAAAAGGTATGACTCCTGAAGATACAGGATATATTCTTGAAGAGTCTTTCGGGATTATAGTGAGAAGCGGATTACACTGTGCTCCTCTCATACATAAATACCTGGATTCATATCCTCAGGGGACCATAAGAGTGAGCCCTTCATATTTTACAGAATTTCATGATATAGATTGCTTTGTTAAGGCAATTAAAGAGATTGTCAATACTTTATAATACCGGGAATAGCGAATATAATTCACTGTAAATTGAGGAATGTTATGGAAATTATCAGTATAAAAGATATTGAAGATTGTTTTGATGGATCCTTTATAAAGGAGGTTTTGTTTTCCGAACCTGTTACTAAGGATTTCATATATTATATTGGTAAGAATTGCCATGTTTCATATCATTCTAATTTTGCCAGACCTTTTTATAAAATAGAAGCACCTCTTTATGTGATAAAAGGTGTGGAAGGCAATCTTACTGCAAGAATAACTTTATATGAAAAAGATAGCATTACCTTTATAAAAGAAGATATAAAAAAATTTAAAGGAGGTGGTTCTGACTTTGATCACAAAAGACAGGTCACTCAGTAAACAGTTAATAAATTAAGGAATGGCATTTACTCTGTTATAAACTGACCGTCTTTGCATCACACCTTACATAATTATATGTCAATGATTAACAGGAAGGAGGATATTTATGGGGGTAAAATTGCTTGCCTTTTATGATGAAGCACAGAAAATAGGTGGTATAAAGGGAAAGATGAGACTTGCTATGATAACAGGTATATCATCTGCTAAAGCTGGAAGCGAACCTGATAGCCCGGAAAATATTAAGAAATTTACTGCTGGAATTTCAGAACTGAAAAAAGAATTTAAATAAGGAGGATATTTGATTATGGCTGTTTTAAAGAAAACAACTCTGGAGTTGGAACATAAGTTTGACAGAAAATCCTGTCGCCATTATTTAAATGGTTATATAACAGTGCTTCACTGTCATCATTATTCATCTCTCTATACACAGCTTGCAATAGATGCAAAAGAGACAGATCTTCTTATGAAGGTTTCTGAAGAGACATTCTATAAACTACTGAGTGATTATTTCTCTAAACATAATGTAAAAAAGCTCGATGAAAAAATAGATATTGCCTGTCAGTACTATTCTGCTCTGGGTCTTGGCATAATAGAGGTAAATCATCTGGGTGAATATTCTGGAGAAGTATACTCCCCATCTTCTCATATTGACAGTGGATGGATGAAAAAATGGGGTGCCTATGACAGACCTGTAAATTATATTACATCAGGTTATATTTCAGCACTTTTTGCTTCTGTTATGGATTATCCTCCCGGTACATATAAAACCTGTGAAATTGAGAGTATAGTTATGGGTGCTCAGAAATCTGTCTTTAAAGTCGTAAAAGTAGGAGGGATATAAGTGGCTATAGATAGAAAAAAAATAATAGAAGACATGTCTAATATAGAGGTTTATGCCAGTCCAAAAGGTGTAATAGATAGTTTTAATGTTTTTGTTAACAGATTACCTGTGGATTTCTGGAATAGCTTTTCGGAAAGGCTTACAAGTAAAGTTTCTCCTGATTTACTTGAACCTACAGAGTATTTACTTTATAATGCCGCTCATGAGTGTGGCTATCATACCGGTTATGGTATTATTACTTCAGAAGAATGGAATTCTATTGTAAAACCGATGATAGAGCACATACCGGAAGATATTCTTCACGGTGCTTTTGCGGTTTTTACTGCCTGGGGATGGGCAAAAGCTGAAATTATAGAATTAATTCCCGCTGAAAAGATGGTAGTAAGAGCCTATGATTATTATGAATCAGATGTCGTTAAATTCGGAAAAAGTTCAAAAATGAGTGCCTATATGATAAGAGGCGTAAGTGCCGCCTTTATGGATCTTGCATATGGAGGCCCTTATGACCCGTCGGGGAAAACAGGGCTAAATAGCTTTGAATGCTCTCAGGTAAAAGGTATTGAATGTGGTGATGATTACGGTGAGTTTGTTGTGACGAAAATTTAAATTTTAAATAATGAACTTCGGGTATTCTTAAGTTTTTGAATGGAACTTAGAAATAATAAACTCGTTGTAAAATTTTGAAATTTTTTAGAGAATGGACAATATTCTTTCTCTAAAATTTTTTTTCTACTGACAGGCATGACCTGCCCGGTCACAACCAGATATGAAAATGAATAGACTTTGAAGCATAAGACTTCATCATTTTCATATAAATTTTATTCGGTAATGTGGCAGGTAAAATACAGAAAATTCTCGAATGTCAGAATGAACGGTTATAGTTTCATGGCCATAAATGTAATCTGATTTTTAGCGGACATGGAAATTTCAGTTATAACAGGAGGTGAAAAAGTGAAAAATTATATAGTTATTTTATTTATTTCTATGTTAATCTTCTCCTCTGCCATATATGCCGGTGAAATTCATGATGCCTGCAAAGCAGGCGATCTTTCTAAAGTAAAAGCCCTTCTTGAACAAGATCCGTCTCTTCTTCAGTCAAAAACAGAAGAAGGAAAATCACCTCTTCATATGGCAACAGGATGGGGAAAATGTGACATTGTAGAATATCTGATAAGTGTCGGCGCAGATATTAATGCGAGGAATAACAACGGCGGAACACCGATACATGTAGCTGCGTCACAGAATCAGCCGGATTGTGCCAGAATATTGATTTCTCACGGAGCAAATGTAAATGACATAAGGACTCTTGGTAAAATGACCCCTCTTCTGATTGCAGTATATAAAAGCAATTATGAAGTGGCAAAAGTGTTACTTGAACTTGGCGCAGATATTAATGCAAAGACAGAAAGCGGAGAAACTGCCCTTATGATTGCTAAAAAAAGAAATGATCAGAAGATGATAGACCTTCTGAAAAAATAAAGAATTTCTGAAATAACAGAGGATTCCGCCGGGAGTCCTCCGTATTTTTTTATCTCTTCAATTAATATTAAAAACTATGGGCGAAGGAAGAGTAATCTGTTTCATATATTCCAGTGCATAAAGGTCCGTCATGCCTGCCACGTAATCTTTAACAATATTTTCCGGAGTGG
>CALARM010000640.1 GCA_937888925.1 uncultured Synergistia bacterium
AATTTATTTCCATTGCGGAAAATGAAGAAAATCTTCCTCTCTATGTCCACTGTCTTGCCGGTCTTGAAAGAACAGGGACTATGGTGGCCTGTTACAGGATATACACAGGCTGGGACTGCGAAGATGCTATAGCTTATAATTATTATGAAACAAGATGGCCCCTGATGGAATGTCAGAAGAAAGTAGTAAGAGAATATGCCAGAATGGTGAAGCGTGATGGGTAATTCTCCACTCATTACTGATTTTTTCCCCTTAATTCTTCACCATTCACGCTTTTTTAACTACAGGTCCCCCTGCCGTATCAGAGACAATATAGCCTTTTTCCATTATTTTTTTCCTGAGTTCATCGGACAGTGCCCAGTTTTTATCTTTTCTTGCTTTCTGTCTTTCCTCTACAAGTTTTTCTACTTCTTCATCTATCGGTTCTACTTTTTTACTTTCTTCTTTGATTTTATCTATACCAAGGGCAAGAATTTTATCAAAATCAAGGAGCAGTTCTATTTTTTGATTGTTTCCAATCGTATCATCTTTAAGGACTGACCACATTACGGCAAGCCCCCGTGGCGTATTGAAATCATCATTCAGTGCTTCTTTAAAGTTCTCTATATAAGAAGGAACTTTTTCTGCCCCTCTGTCAGATGGAAATCCTTTTATTTCAATTATTTTTTCTTTTAAATGAGCCATACCGTTTCCCGCTCCCGAAAGTCCTTCCCAAGTAAAGGTAACAGGTTTTCTATAGTGGGAATTTAAGAGGAAATACCTGTAATCCAGAGGGTCTATGCCCTTATCTATAACAGTTTGAAGGGTAATAAAACCTTCCCCTGATTTTGCCATTTTCTCTTTACCCATAACGAGAAATTCATTATGGAGCCAGTACTTTACAAAATCTTTGCCTGTAGCAGTTTCTGCCTGGGCTATTTCATTTGTATGGTGAACAGGTATATGATCTATACCTCCCGTATGAATATCAAAAGTCTCTCCCAGATAGTTCATTGACATGGCAGAACATTCTATATGCCATCCGGGGAAACCTGTGCCCCAGGGACTATCCCATTCCATAGCTCTTTTTCTGTCTTTCGGAGAAAATTTCCACAGGGCGAAATCGGTAGGATTTTTTTTGCCTGCCGCCATTTCCACCCTTCTTCCTGCCATAAGCCCTTCTATATCCAGTTGTGCCAGTTTACCATAGTCTTTCAGACGTGATGTGTCAAAATATACTCCGTCTTCTATTGTATAGGAATAGCCTTTTTCTTCTATTTTTTTGATCAATTCTATCTGTTCGTTTATATGTTCTGTTGCTTTACAATAAATAGCAGGAGGCAATATATTGAGTAAAGCTATGTCTTTTTTAAAGGACTGAGCATAAAAATCTGCTATTTCCCATACAGTCTTCTTTTCCCGGGAAGCCCCTTTTTCCATTTTATCTTCTCCGGAATCTTCATCTGATGTGAGATGACCTACATCTGTTATATTCATAACATGTTTTACTTTATATCCGTTATATAGAAGGGTTCTTTTCAATATATCAGAGAAAACATAGGCTCTCAGGTTTCCTATATGGGCATAATTATATACTGTAGGGCCGCAGCTGTAAAATCCTACTTCCTGACTACATGGTATAAATTCCTCTTTTTTTCTTGTGAGAGTATTATATAAAACAAGCATTTTTTTACTTACGTTCCTTATCTTTCAGAATTTTTTTTAAAACCTTACCTGTAAGGGATTACTTGCCGTTCCTTGAATTTATATTATTTATGGCAACACTGGCTGCCATGACCGGATGGTCATAACGAAGAATGATAAGATATTCCTCTCTTCACCCTTCACAATTCACAATTCTCATATAAATCTGAGAACCCTGCTTACAGGAGATTACTTACTTTTCCTTAAACTTATATTATCTATGGCAACACCTATGTAATTTGCTATCAATTCTGCCATGACGAGTTCATTGTCACTGAAGGTTCTTTTTTCTTTTCCATGACATTTTATTTGAAGCACTCCCGTAACATGGCCAAGATATAAAACAGGTATTTCCATAAATGAACAGTATATTTCTCCTCTTGCTTTTTCCTTTAATTTAAGGGATACGGGAGAAGTGAGATCCAGAATACCTGTTTCTACTACAGGTTTTTTTGTTTCTACTGTCTGGCTTGTTATGGGAAAAATATCCAGAGCATAGGACTGACCTATTTTATATTCCGATATGCCTTCCACACTTGATTTTTCAGCAAGAATTTTAATATATTTATCTTCTTTTTCTAACATAGATAAACAGCAGTATGTAGCAGAATATTGATTCAATATATTCTGGAGGAGTTTATCAGTAGCTTCTTCTTCTGTTTTACTGCTTACAAAAACATCTATTATGCCTGTAAGCAGTTCCAGCTTTTTACCTGTTAGATCCAGTTCTTCTTCTGCATTGAATTTTTCTACATAGAGTCTTCTTTTTTCCACTGCTCTGTAGATTGTATTGATTATATCAGTATAAACAATTGGTTTATTTATATAGTCATAAGCACCCATTTCGAGAGCCTGAATGGCAAGATTTTCATTTTCCTGATCTGCTATAAGGATAAAAGGTAATTCATCGTCCATTTCCTGAACAGCTTCAAGAACCTGAAATCCGTCTTCTTCTCTTAAAAAAAGCTCTACAAGAACTGCATCATAATATTCTGTTTCCAGCAGTTTTGAAACTTCACTGCAGTTAATGGCAGTACTTACTTCATAACCTTCTTCTTCAAGAAGTCTTTTCATAGCATATGCAATATCTTCTTCATCATCAACAATTAATATGTTGCCCATAATTGCCTCCTATTATTAACAGATTAAGGTTTTTTTTATATTCTCTAAAGTGTAAAAAAATCCTCCGTCAAAAGGTTTATAAAAAAATAATGGGAAGATTGATTATAAAAATTTTATATAAATTGTTAAATTTTATATGGCATGATATAATTTATAGTAACTTTATAACAATTCATAATTAATGAGTGAATGGTGAGTAGTGAGTGAAAAGGAAAATATCTTATGGAAGAACTCCTCGTTGATAAAGAAATATTTCGAAGACAGAGAGACAGTCTTTTTAAAATACTTAAAA
>CALARM010000641.1 GCA_937888925.1 uncultured Synergistia bacterium
AGATGTCTGGATAAGGCACTATCCTGTAATCCTAAATATCAATGGGCATGGTATAAAAAAGGGTGGGTTTTAATAAAGTTACAACGATATGAAGAAGCTATTAAATGTTTTGATAAAGCTCTTGAATTTAATCTTAAAGATAAATACGCCTGGGTTGATAAAGGAGTTGCTTTAGACAGGCTCGGCAGATACAGGGAAGCTTTGAATTGTTGTAATAAAGCCCTTGAGATTGATCCGGATTATGAACTTGCAAAGAAAAATAGAGATGTTTATCTGAAAAAACTTAAATAGCCAGTTACAGGGGCAGGTAACTGCCCCGATAACTGCCTTTTTTAAGTTAAAGCCCGAAAACGTTATGAATTTTACTTATAATCTCCTGTTCACTCGTTTTAAATTTCCCGTCCACACAGGCAAGAGAATATAATTCATTATAAACTCCTTTTAAGAATTCTTTATCAATTTTATAATTTTTAAGGTCTTCTTCTATGGAAGATAAAGATATATCTTTCATTAAGAGGAGGTATTTCCTGACTTCTTCGTCTACAATACCATATTTTCTGAAAATGTCATAATTCATTTTTAACAGTTCGTCTCTGGAAACTTCTCCGTCTTTTATGGCTAAAAGCAGGCATGAACGGAATACAATTCTGAGTTTGGCAAGTAAATTCTTTTTATCTTTTTTTAACTGTTTCAGTCTTTCTATCTCCTGGTCTATTCCTGTTTTTACTCTGTCTATGATTGCTTTTTCGTCATTACCGGCATCCTCTTTTTTCTTTGACATAAGTAGCCCTCCTTAAATTGTGACTCAAATAATATATTCCATAAAAAACTCATTTAACCCTGCTTTTTTATAAAGAACTTTTCTGTTTCACCATGAGTCAAAGGGAGAACCGGAGGGAAGATTTTTTAACTCTTCTCTTGCTTTTTCACAGTCATTGTCTTTACTCAGGGCAATTTGATACCACTGTAATGAGTTCCTGATATCTCCCAGATTTTTGTAACAGTCGCCGATTTTACAGCACAGATCCGCATCATCCTCCTTCAGGCCGAAAGCCGGTTTGTAATATTCGATTGCTTTATCATAGTCTTTTTTTATATAATATATATCTCCAATACCCAGATAAAGCTCTCTGTCCAGAGGGTTTATATCTTTTGCTTTTTTCAGATATGTGAGAGATTTATCATATGTTTTGTTTTTTAAATATGCCTTCCCCAGTCCTTTATTAGAGTCAAAATTTTCCCGATCTTTCTCCAGAACCTCTTTATATATTTTAATTGCTTTATCTGTTTTGCCCTGTTCTGTAAAAACATTTCCTTTTAAATTCTTTGCTTTCAGGCAATTATCATGGATCTTAAGAGCTCTGTCCGCTTTGTCGAGAGCCAGGGAATAATCGCCTTTATCATAATAAACCTGACTTCCTGTTATATAAATGACAGGGTTGTTTTTATTCTGCTTTTCTCCTTCCTGTAAAACGGAAAGGGCTTTTTTATAATCTTCTTTCAGTCTGTAAAGATCTGCCTTCTCTGCATAGGCTTCTGCAATGTCACGGTGATCTTTTATAAGATCATCGTAGAGTTCGACAGCTCTGTCATAATTACCCTGTTTTTTATATATGGAAGCTATACCGATAGAAGCATCGGTATTATCAGGATCTGCGCCGTTAACTGTGCTGAAATAATGCATGGAATCTTCATATTTTCCTCTTTCCAGATAAAGGGAACCAAGGGCAAGTAAAGCATCGATATTTTTATCATCTATATCAAGGGCATCTTTGTATTTATTACCTGCATCTTTATATTTATGATTGATTACATCGATTTTCCCGAGACCTACAAGTGTATCTGCATATATGTCAGATATGCTTTTATTGTCCGGATTGTCGTTCTTTGCATCCCTGACTGTTTTATAGGCTTTCGCCGCTTCTCTGTAATCATTATAAAGAAGATATGTATTGCCTTTATCATTACATGTTTCCAGATAGTATTCGTCTGTATTACCTGTTTTTATAACTTTCCCGTAATATTTTATGGCGTCTCTGTAATTGAACTGTTCTCTGTAGCAATTGGCCAGCCCTCTGAAAGCTTTTCTATTCTCTTTATCTATCTTCAGTACATTGTTATATTCGTCCATAGCTCTGTCATAATGTTTATCTTCGAAGTAATCGTCGGCATTTTTTAAGTGTTTATCGATGGTGAGCTGCTGAAAAATACCTCCGTAAAAACAATATATGGAAAAGGCAATAATGAGAATAATGGTTCCTATAATTATTATATTTTTCTGAAGTGCACCCTGTCCATGTCTTTTTTTTACAGCACCTAAATTTGCACTTTTCTGTTTTATTCCGGAAAGGAGGAGAGTGGCCTGTCTCCCCGGATCTATATAAGTAAATACGGTATGACCGATTCTTATTGTATCTTCATGGGATAGTTTTATCCGTGACGTTACCTCCATATCATTAATGAAGGTTTTATTGGAACTTCCCAGATCTTCGAGAAAATAATAATCCCCTTCTTTTATGAGCCTGCCATGTTTGCCTGATGCACGGGGGTCATCTACAATGAGGTCATTTGAATGGGAACGGCCTATAGTAATACAATCCTTATCCAGAGGAAAAGAAATCTGGCCGGTTCCATCTTTTTCATATATGAGCTCTGCAGCCATAAATATCTAAATCTCCTGCTTCTGAACTATAAAATTATAATATTCTGTCAGCAGAGATGCATGGTGTCCTCTTATCATTATATGATGGTTGGCAAGAGGATTTTTCAGGAAATATTTTACACTGTCTTCAAGTTTTAATTTAAGCTGTGTGCGGCATCGCTTTTCATTTACTTCACAGGCTATGATTTTGCCGTTTGTAAGAGAGACCTTCTTTAAATCTTCTCCTCCTATACGTCCCAGTGTTACAGGCCCCTTTTTAATTTTTCCCTGAAGAGCAACTCCTATGGAAGATTCAAAGTGTGATCTTATAATATAACTTTTCAGGAGTTTTCTTGCTATGGTGCAGTGGGCTATCCAGAGTATATTATTATCCATGTCAATATCCTGAGGATTTGCCATGAAAGGTATTTCACCTGTAAGATGATACATCCAGACCATTGTAAGAGTTCCGGGAAGATCTCCTTCACAGCCTGCAATAATTCCTTCGTCATTTAACCTGGACATGGCATAACAGCCTGTACTATGTAAATCATTGAGCAGTTTAAAACATTCCATTGTAATAGACTGGAGATTATATCTTTCTACAATTTTTTTTGTACCTATATATACCTTTACTGCTTTTAGAATTTCTTTCATATCAGGCTCAATGGTTTTTTCCCCTTTTCTGAAGAATTCTTCTGCATAATGTTCGGCTTCTTTATCGGCAATCTGTTCTGTTTCTTCAATTAGTTCCTTTACAGATATTTTAATGATTTCAGGCCCCCATGCCCGGGTAATTGTATTACTGTCAGGAGAACTTGCTACAAGCCATTGTGAAGGGTTTCCTATTAAACCTGTTCTTGAATGTTTAAGTTTTTCTGCTGTTTCCATTATTTTTAT
>CALARM010000642.1 GCA_937888925.1 uncultured Synergistia bacterium
AAGAATTACTTGAACTGGTACAGGAGATTTACAACTCAGGTCAGAGACTTCACAGGCTCATACAGAACACACTTCTCTATGCAGAACTTGAACTGGCCGAGGCGAATTTAGATAGAATTAAACTTTTGCAGGGTAATATAACCTCTGTAAAACATATTATATCCCATGTAGCCTTAAAAAAAGCAAAACTGGAAAATAGAGAAAATGATTTAATACTGGAACTCCAGGACGGGCCTGTCTGTATTTCAGAAACAAATCTGGAGAAAATCCTTGAAGAATTACTTGATAATGCTTTTAAATTCTCTTCATCAGGTCATTCTGTTCATATAATTACCAGATTTGATAAAATGTTTCATCTCTATGTTACTGATAAAGGCAGAGGTATGAATCCTGTCCAGATTGCAGGTATCGGCGCCTATATACAATTCGAAAGAAAAATATATGAACAACAGGGTGTAGGACTCGGACTTGTAATTACCAGAAGACTTGTGGAATTCGCAGGAGGAAACTTCATTATAGAAAGTGAAACAGGTAAAGGAACAACGGTAAATGTATCTATCCCATGTGCATAAGAGTTTCAGTAAGTGGTGAAATGCACTGAAAATCAAATTATTTAAGGAGTGGTTTAAATGAAGGTAAAATATTATATTCTGACTATTTTAGTATTCTTAATTTCTTCTTCTGTAATGGCACAGACAAATCAACAGGACTATTTCAAAGAAGCCGAAAAATATACCGTCCGAATCTATGGAAGTACTGTTACTGCCCTTGAAACCTCCAGCCGTGGTTCATGGACCGGTTCGGGATTTGTTCTCCATATAGATAAAAATACAGGCTATGCCTTTGTCGGAACGAATAAGCATGTTATAGGAGACGGTATCAGTTCACTTCAGATAAGTTTTAAGGACGGAGAAAGATTTCAGGCCCTTCCAGTATATATAGATCCTATATATGATTTTGGAATATTAAAATTCAAATTAAGTGAAAAAGGTGTATCTCCCAATATAATCTATGCTGTAATGGGAGATTCTGAAAAAGTATCTGTAGGCATTTCAGTAGGTACTTTTGGTAACCCCATGGGGCTCGAATACTGCGCAACAAAAGGCATTATCTCAAGCACAACCAATACTCCCGGTGAATTTGCAGGTTCCTTTCTTCAAACAGATGCAGCCATAAATCCCGGTAACAGCGGTGGCCCTCTCATATCTCTTGAAGACGGACTTGTTATAGGAGTTAATACTGCAGTAACCAATGATACGCAGGGAATTGGCTGGAGCCTTGCAATAAATCAGTTAAAACCGATTATAGACCAGGTAATAAAAGGAGAACTGCCCTATGCAGGACGTATGGGATGGATTGGTGCAACAATAGAAGAGATAAATCCGGACAGAGCAATAGAAGATTTCGGAGCAAAATTTTCTTCTTCTCTTCCAAGAAAATCTATTCTGGTAACGGCTATACTCAAAGAAAGCCCTGCAGAAAAAAGTGGTTTTATGCCGGGTGACATAATAATTTCCGTTGATAATAAAGTACCAATTGACAATGCAGATTTCTTATCTACCATGAGAAATCTGGGGGGAAAGAAATGCTCATTCCTCCTGTGTCGTATGGGACAGGAAATCAAACTTGACCTGGACGTTCTGGAAAGAGGTTCTCTGAGACCGAAAGAATATATTACTTTTGCCGGTATGGTTATACAGCCGAACAGTCCCACTGTCTACGAAACCTCATATTCATGGGCATCTCCGGATTGCGTTTATGTAAGCGATGTTCTTGAAGGCAGTTCCGCTGAAGCATGGGGAGCACATAAAGGAACAATAAGGGGAATTCTCATAAACTTAAACTATTATCCGGTAAAATCTCTTAAGGATTTCTGGAATGCCATAAAAGATGTCAAACCGGGTCAGCCTGTTGAATTCTTCTACTGGACCGCAAATTATGGGACAATAGTCAAGGTCGTTTATTATTCGGAAAGTGAAATACCGTCACTGCAAAAGGTTAATATTTAGTGAAAAGTGAAAAGTGAAAAGTAATTAATATCTTATTCTATTCACTTTTCACTTTTCACCAATCACTAAATGAATCTTTCCCGCTGTTTTTTCTGTTAATCGTGCCTGAAATGCCTCTACCTTTCCTGCAGGAACAGAAAGAGACATAGATACTCCTTCCTGTGTATATTCCTGAGACAATATTTTTATGCCGAATCTGCTGGCCATATTTATTATTTCTCCGATAAAATTAAAAGGAATGGAGAGAGTAACTTCTTTTTTTATCTCACAAATAACTATATCAGATATATCTATTACATTCCTCGAAGCACCGGAATAGGCTCTCTGCAATCCTCCTTTTCCCAGTTTAATACCACCGAAATATCTGATAACAGCAAGGAGAACATTAAACAGATTACGTCTGATAATCTCCTGATAAATAGGTCTTCCTGCAGTGCCTGAAGGCTCTCCTGCATCATTTATTCTCACATACTCTTCTATACCACGACCGATTCTATAGGAATAACATATATGAGTGGAATCATAAAATTCCTTTTTCAATCTATTTAATATTTTATCTGCTTCCTCTTCCGTAGAAACGGGGAATAAAAAAGAAATAAATTTTGACCCCTTTTCTTTAAATTCAAAGGGGCCAAAATCTTTATTAATAGTATTAAATTTTTCTACCATTTAATAAATTACAACTCAAGGGGCATTACAGGGAATGGCGGTATATCCTTTACCGGCATAGCCGGTATGTCCCACGGCAGGTCGTTAATTGCGATTGAACCATGAAGACCTGCACCTGTCTGAACTAAAGATATCTGATGATTTTTACTTGTTCCGTCCCAGTATCTGTCAAACATGGTCTGAATATTCGCCGGTCTTACCCCTTCAGACCCTCCTTTAATATCGTTACCATTTGCTATAACCCATCCTAAAGTTCCTGTTCCCATCATACCTTCTGAAATAGCTGTCTTATGATTCTGTTTAATCTCTTCCGGGAATTTCAGACAAATTTCATCAATTTTTCCCAGTCCCGGACAGGTAGCACCTTCAGTATGTATCTTTCCAAGATTTATAGATATCTGTTTTGGGAATACCACTTCTTCCCGTGACGAAGGTATAAAAGTCTCAGTAGTTCCTTCTGACAGTTCCTTTTTTCTTGGAACACTTTTTCTCTCTGAAATCTGTGCCCAGTTAGAATTAAAATCATTAAAACCAACTTTCATATTTAAAACCTCCAACAAAAAATTTCTTTTCTGAAAACCCCTTTTCATTTCCGTAAGATTTATATGAAAATGATGTAGTTTTATGCTTCACTGTATATTCATTTTCATATTTGGTTGTGACCGCTCCGGTCATACCTGTTAGTATCAGATATTATTACCTGAAGTTATCCATTTACAGTATATAATAAAAATTACAACATGTGTTATATAAATTGTTAATATTTTGTTAACATTCATGCAAATTTTTGCTAAGTACCGCTCCAAATAAATTCGTAACCATTTTATCAGCTTCTGCCTGACAGGCTCTTACGAAGAAAAAT
>CALARM010000643.1 GCA_937888925.1 uncultured Synergistia bacterium
CCTTCCGGGATATGAAGGCTTACATCTTTTAATATTTCTTTTGTTCCGAAACTTAAATAAACATGTTCGAGTTTTATCATAAAGATCACTTAAAACCGCTGTTGCCAAAAATTACTACAGTTAAAGGAAAATTAAATAAAAATATAAGCACTGTAGCTATAACAACCGAATTGGTGGTAGATCTACCTACACCTGCCGCTCCTCCCTCAGTAATAAGACCTATATAACATCCCACTATTGCAACAGTAGCACCAAAAACAAGGGCTTTTATAAGACCTCCCGTAAGGTCGGAAACCTTAAAAAACATCTTTATAGAATCCATATAAGTATAGGGATTTATTCCCTGGCCTGTAGCTACGAAATATCCTCCTGCCGTACCTCCTACTACGGAAAACATGGTAAGAAGAGGAGTCATTAAAAGACAGGCAAGAAATCTCGGCACAACAAGATATCTTATAGGATTTGTAGCAAGGGATCTGAGAGCATCTATCTGTTCCGTAACCTTCATAGAAGCGATCTGTGCTGTAATAGCAGAACCGACACGGCCTGCCATTACTACGGCAGTCAATAGTGGAGCAAGTTCTCTTGCCATAGTAAGGACGACTCCTCCCCCTACAAATCCCTCGAGACCATATATACGGGCCTGTAAAGCAAGCTGATAGGCCATAACCATACCGGCAAAAGATGTGGTAAGAAGTATTATTATAAGGGAGTCCACTCCGAGGATTGCCATCTGTTCAAGAGTTATGCGTATATTAATAGCCCCTCTTATCAGAAAAAAGAGGGTAGAAAATAAAAGTGAAACAAGGCCTCCCACCAGTTCCAGCAGGGAAATAATCATTTTACCTGTACTTTCGAAAAATTTCATGATATTCACACTCACACTTTCGACTGTGTCAATCCTGAGTAAACCTGTATAAAAATCATATTCTATAACACATTTACACAAAATTTTTTACAGTTTTTTCTCTAATAAAAATCTGTATAACTCCCATGACCGGGTGGTCACAAAGAAGTATGATAACCTATTCTCCTCTTCACCATTCACGATTCTCATATAAACAACCATAACCTGTTCGGTCACAACGAAGTATGAGAAAGTGTTCCTCCCGTCACGCGTTACACGTTACGCGTTACGATTCTCATATAAACCTGTTACATACCGAAAGCATTTTCTATATGCTCTATTTTCCTGACAGATCCTTCATGTGTAAGTATTAATGAGATTACATCGAATCTGCAGGCCCTGTCATGCAAATTTTTAAGATTCAAATAATATTCTGCAAGTTTATAGAGTTTATTCTGCTTTTTCATATTAACTGTTTCGTATGGTTCTCCGAAAGATGTATCAGTTCTGGATCGTACTTCTATAAAAACGAGTTCTTCTCCATGAGCCATTATAAGATCTATTTCACCGAGGATACAGCGAAAATTTTTCTCTAAAAATTCGTAACCTTTCTCTTCCAGTAATGACAGAGCTTCTTTTTCTCCTGTAATACCAAGCTGTTTTTTAGTTAATTTCATGTATCAATTATCAGCTAATTGATAAAAGACAATTGCTGAGATGACATCTCCTTTTTATTCAAAACTTCTTTTACAGGTTTAAAGGTTTTTCTGTGAATAGAACAGATGCCATATTTGGCAAGGGTTTTCATATGTAATTTCGTACCATATCCTTTATGTTTCTCAAATCCATATTCAGGATAGACGAGTGCAAATTCTTTCATCATTCTGTCACGGGTAACCTTTGCTATAATAGATGCTGCCGCTATGGATGCACTTTTGGAATCTCCTCTGACTATTGAGACCTGGGAGAATCCCATATCAGGTACGGGTCTGCCGTCAATAAAAATCATATCAGGAGTCATTTTCATAGAGGAAACAGCTTTTTTCATGGCCATATAAGTGGCTTTAAGTATATTTTTTCTGTCTATTACAGATGATGTGCAGAGTCCGACGGAATAACCGAGAGCTTTATCTGTTATCTCTTCATAAAGGGCTTCTCTTTTTTTTTCTGCAAGTTTTTTACTGTCATCGAGGCCTGCTATAAATATATCTTCAGGTAAAATAACAATACCTGCCACTACAGGGCCTGCCCAGGCTCCGCGGCCTGCTTCATCCATACCTGCAATTACGGCACATCCCTGTCTGCGGGCTTCATCTTCGTAAAATAGCATCTTCTTAAATCGTTCTTTTTCCAGTTTTATATCAGTCATTTTTATATATCTGTTTCGTAAGGGATAAAGTAATTTTACTGCACACAGGTCAAGAAGTCAATCTTTTTATGGAAAATCCGTAATAGTAACCATTTATAATGTATCTCGTGATACGTAACGGGTTGTATTTCCAGGCATCACGTATTACGATTTATTAGCCGGTAATTGCCCCGTATTGATGCAAAACAGACATGTCCCCTTCCACTGTTCTTATGCCGACCATATTTGTACCCTGTATAAAAAGGCCGGGAATATTTCTTATCTCCAGAGAATATTTCCCATCATCCCATTTTTTAACAGTTCCCCGGTCTGTATCCAGCACATGCCAGCCATTATGATTTATAATTCTTTCATCTTTTACAAGGTAATCGCTGCTTCTTCTCAAACATTCTCCTGTCTGCGGGTCCCATTCTTTTATTTCTATGTAATCTTCGTAATCTATCATTTTCTTTTTTGTTATAATAACTGCACCTGAATAAGACAGAGAATCTGCAAAGGAAAAATCATAGATTTTTAATATTTCTCCTGTAAAAAGATCCCAGAGGATAGCTTTATCACCGCTAATGGCAATAACTGTGTCACCTCTGTAAGAAACCAGCTTGAGTCCTTTTTCATGACATTCAAAATATTTAACATATTTACCTGTTTCTGTGTCCAGTTCCTTAACCTTACAGTCGCCACTGCCGGAAAGGAGTTTCTTACCGTCCTTACTGTAACAGATACAGGTAACTTTATATCTTTCATAAGTTCCGACACATGCTCCCGTAAAAACATTCCATTCCTTTATCGTACCGTCTTCACTGCATGAAGCTATTCTGTTACCGTCAGGACTGTAACACACCTCTATAACAGGCATAGAGTGGCCGTTATAAATCCTGACACATCTGCCTGTAGCGCAGTCCCATTCCTTCAGTGTATTATCTCCGCCGCAGAAAAGAAGTCTGCTGCCATCAGGACTCAAAGTGACAAAATTTATATTCCAGATAATTTTCTCATAAGTTCTTATACAATCTCCTGTAGCCACATTCCATTCTTTTACTGTTCTGTCAGAAGATGCAGAAAATATTCCGATTCCGTCATAACTGTAAAGAATGGCATTTACATCCCATAAATGTCCCTGAAAGGTTTTAAGAAGTGTCCCTGATTCCATGTCCCATTCTTCTATGATTTTATTTTTACTCACTGCAGCAATTTTGCTGCCGTCACGACTGTAAGAGAAGGTAATAATATGATATCCGCTGCTCCGGCAGGTTTTAAGGCTTACTCCTGTTTCACTGTCATATTCCTGTATTATTCCGTCTTTACTTCCGCAGGCAATCATTTT
>CALARM010000644.1 GCA_937888925.1 uncultured Synergistia bacterium
CTGCTCGTATCCTTTAATATATTCTTCCATTTCCTTCAGATAATCTTCATTGAAGAATTTCTTACATGCTTCACAGGAAGAAATTTCTTTATACTTTTCAAAAAGGGTTTTAAGCCGTAACATATGGTTTTTTTCATTGTCTTTTGATTTCTTCAGCTTTAAATGAAGTTCCACTCTCAGCAGAAGTTCTTCACTGTTATATGGTTTTTTTATATAATCTACTGCTCCTGTTGCCAGTCCTTTTGCTATATCGGAAGGGGTGGTTTTGGCAGTCAGGAAAATTACAGGTATGTCTTTTGTTTCTTTATATTCTTTTAACTGTCTGCAGAGTTCAAAACCGTCTGTTTCAGGCATCATCACATCAAGGATAATAAGATCGGCAGGCCTTTCACCCAGCAAATTCATAGCTTCTACGGCATTACCTGCAGTTGAAATTTCGTAATCCTTTTTACTTAAAAGATATGATATGGCCTGACGAACTCTTGGCGTATCATCTACTATTAATATCAAAGGCTTTGATGAACTGTCCATTATAAACACCTCATGGCTGTTAGAGTGAAAAATGGGAAAATAGGATTTTACTTATTTTTCCTTTTCATTACTCATCCTTCTTAACCTGTTTCATTGCAAAAATCATACTTGTTCTGAGCCTGTCGAGAGAATTGCTCAGCATATTAATTTCTTTAAAGGTTCCAATATTGATTTCCTTATCAAGGCTTTTACCAAGACTTAACTGATCTGCAATATCTGTAATATCCCTGAGAGGTTTTGTAATTAAATTAGCGATCAATATTGAAAACAGAAGACCGAGAATAAATATAATAAGTCCCACACTTATGGAAATTATGAGGGACTGTTTGATTTTGTTTTCAACTTCAGTTATATTTATATCAGCTCCTGATATATAGGTTCTTCCATCTCTGGTTTTAAGGGGAATAAAAACTGATCGGAAATGTCCGTATTTGTCAGGTGAGTCATCAAAGATAACTTTCCCTGTTCTAAAAGCTTCGAATAATTTTGGACTCGCATCTGTATATTCATTAAAATATGTGTCGTAACTTTTATTTTTCAATTCCTCATCTGTAGAACTTGAAGATGTAAAATACACTTTCCCTTTATATTCAATAAAGGTATAAACATAATTTAAATTATTATCTTTTGCTATATTTGTAAGTTTGAGAATATTCTGATAATCTTCTTCTGAGTTAATTGAAAATTCTTCTTTAGCTCTTTCATGAAAAGATTCACCAAGAATACGATTTGCTGCTTTTGCACTTGTAATTAATATATTATCTATTCCTCTTATACTTTCTTCTTTTACTTTTGAATAAAAATAAATTGTATAAAATATAGATGTAATTAGAGAGATAAGGGATATGAGAACAATGAGTACTGTTGTAATACTGAATTTTTTAAACATAAATTTCCTCCTCGATATTTTTACTTATAGCCTATTTCTTACCAAAACCAAATAATTTTGAAAAAAATCCTTTTTTCTTTATTTCGTTTTTCTCATTTACTTCTATGTTACTTTCTCCTTCTCCTGCACTTCTGCCATTTTTTAAATCCTTTATTTTCTCCTTTATACTTGCGACCTTGCTCCCGGAAAGTTCGAAGTCTTTAATAAACATTTCTATTATATCATCAAGTCTTTCACATGGGATAGAATCTTGAGAAAAACAGGCCTTTTTTATGCACTTTTCCAATACTATTTCTGCCATAGGACCTGAAACTGACGTAAGATAGGTCTTCAATTTTTCAAAGGTTTCCTTATTTATTACTCCGGGTAGTTCCGATTTATTACTTTCAAGTTTATTTTTTTCTGAAATGGAACAATTTTTATTAACTTTTAACTTGCTCAGATGATCTTTTAATATTGAAACCTTTACCGGAGAAAGATTAAACTCTATGGAAAAAGTATCTATAAGACTGTTCAAACTTTCATGTGGAACACCATCCGGTTCATAGCCGGCCCTTCTAATACAGTCATTCATTGCTAGTTCCGCCATGGGGCCTGCGGCTAAAACAAGATGACTCTTAAATTCTTCAAACTGTTCCATGGTCAACACTGATGGTAAAATAGCAGTGGAATGTTGTTTTTTAGTAGTATCTTTCTTATCTGTTTCAATTCTGGAAGATGTTATTTCCTGAATTTTTCTATTTAACTCCAGTGCTTTATTTTCAGATAGACTAAATTCCTTTATAAATTTTCTTATCAACATATCTATACTTTCATAAGGAATACTTTCTTTTTTATAATCGGTCTTTTTAATACATTCGTCGAAGACTATTTCTGCCATAGGGCCTCCAATTTCTACCATATATCTTTTAAATTCATCTAACATCTCTTTGCTTAAAAGAGCATCCTGGGAAAGAATAGATTCAGGTAAAGATGTTTCTCCAAGTTTGAGAGAAGTAAGCCTGTAAAGTTTTTTATTTATACCTGCCAGTTGTTCAATTTCTTTTATATCTTTAAAATAACTGATAACCAATCCCATCGCAGTCATTAAGGAAGGACCTTTTTCCAGAATTAATTCTTTCTTTATTTCTGGAATATTAGACTTACTTTTAGGCAGAAAAAATTTATCTGAATTAATACCTAACTGATTGCTTATATATTTATGAAGGTTTTTAAGCTGCATACTTCCGCCGCAGAATATTATTGAATCAAATTTATCAATCTTATAATCAGGGCCAAAATATTTGAGTGATTTTTCTATTTCATTTCTCCAGTCTCTGAAATATAATATTAATATCTGAAGGAAGCCTGTCGATTTTGACCATGTTATATCAGCATCACATTCTGTCTTTTTTATTTCTTCTGCTTTCTCAAAATCTACTCCTTCTGCCTGCATAAGAGCCTGAGTAAACTTCTTCCCTCCACAGGGGAAAAAACTGCTCTGAGCAAGTATTCCATCTTTTATAAGATTTAAGGAAGTTCCGTCAGAACCCATATTTACTATAGCTATATTCTTTTTCTTATATTCATCCTGTATGATAACTCTGGAAAGGATGGTAAGGACACAGGCTTCCAGAACTATATTATCAGATTTAAGACCTGCAAGCTCTAAAGTTTTTTTGAGATTTTCATAGGCACTTCTCCTTGTAGCAGTTACCCTTACTTTCATATTTTTTTCATTCCCCTCTATTGAAGAAGAAAGTATTTCATATTCTACATGACAGTCTTCAAGGGGTAAAGGGATAAGTTGCTTGAGACCGGGAGAAAGAGCTTCTGAAAGTTTTTCTTCCGGAGTAAAGGGGAACTTTATTGTCCTTATAGAATAAGAATAAGGTGATAATGATGTTATAACCTCAAGATCTTTATGGTCTTTTATCATTGATTTTACAATTTTACTTATAACTTCAGGATTTGTTATTATACCGGAAGAAATAGAATTTTCCGGCGTCCTTTCAGAACTTATTACCTTCGGATAGATATGACCTTCATCATCTATGTCTACCTGTAAAAGTTTTATTTCATACGATCCTATATCCAGGCCTCTTATTTTGGACAACCCTTCTTTTATAGATACAAGTTCTTCCTGGTTGATTACATCTTTGCTAAACTTTAACCATTCTGGCAGTAAAGGTTCAGAATCTATTTTTTTTGCAGAGGAAGAGTATTTTTTACCAAGTTCGGCGATTTTCTTCTTCAATCTCAGAGAATGGCTTTTATTAGTTTTAAGAGGAGCTTTAATTTCATAAGGATTTTCCTTGAATCTAAGAAGAATATCTTTCATTTCACCTGCAGACTCAAATCTATTTTTTATTTTTATTGCCATAGCTTTCAAAATTATCTCCTGAATTCCGGGAGTAAGATCATCACGAAACTCTTCCAGAGGAGGATAGGTAAATATATCGCTTTTTAATAATTCATCAGCATCTGCGGGATCATATCCTGTAAGAAGTTGATGAAGTGTTCCTCCGAGAGCAAAAATATCGCTCTGAGGATAGGCCAGGCCTGTATACTGTTCAGGTGCTGCATAGCCTGCAGTACCAACAAAAGAGCCTGATTTCTTTTTACTTAAAATACGGGCAACTCCAAAATCTATGAGGACTACTCTTCCATCAACAGTTTCCATGAGATTATCAGGTTTAATATCTCTATGTATTATAGGAGGATTTCTTGTATGCAGATAATTGAGTATGTCACAGACTTGTACAGCCCAGTTTACTACCAGTTCTTCTGAAAGAAGGCAGTCCTTTGAAATGGCATCGTAAAGTATCTCGTCCAGTGATTGCCCCTGTATATAATCCATGACAAGACAATAAAGTCCTTCTTCGATAAAATGATTCTGGACTACAGGGAGGTTATTATGCCTCAACCTTGCAAGCATAACTGCTTCATCTTTGAATTTTTGTATGGCATAATTTCTTTCAGAGCTATCTTTAAACTCATCCGTCATAACCTTTATAACACATTTTGTACTATCAAGGTTCAGATCCTCTGCAAGATAAACTGAACCCATGCCACCGGAACCAAGAGGTGACACAATTATGTATCTATTATGATAGAGCGTATCACCACTTTCCAGTTTAGAAAGAATTATATTATGTCCGCAGGCTTCGCAAAATCTGGCTTCATTATTAACTTCTTTATTACAATAATTACAGGTAGTCAAATAAAGATCCTCTCTTTCTTTCTATTGAATTCTATACTTTTGAATTCTATACTTTTGCATTTTTTTAACAAAGCCATATTTTACCCTGCAGGGTACCCTGGAGGATTGCCCCTACGAGACAAAGATTTTTCAAAATTTCGCAAAAGTATAATTTTATAATTTTATCATATTTTCTTTCAAATTTATATATAATTTTATTTTAATCCTACAACAGGATTACCTGTGAAAATGACAGGTGATTTTGCATACAATGGAAAAAGAAATTTGTCACAGAATATTTTATATGAGAATCGTAACACGTAACGCGTTTATACGTCACAGGAGGAACAGCTTCTCATTTCGTTGTGCTTGAACCGGGCATAGCCGTTATAGTGAAAAATTGAAAAGGAAAAGTGAAAAAAATGGGATTTTACTTACTATTCGCTTTTTAGTAAAAGTGAATCTATCTGTCGTGAAAAAACTCCATAAAGATAAAAAAAATGTAGGAATTCTGAAGAAAATCGGAGAATATTCATAATATAAAAAAGGAAATAAACTGTGTGAAAATGATCTTATATATATTTTTGCCGAAAAGGGTGGCATGTAATGAAAAAAATAGATGTTCATTTCTCAGGCTCTTTTATCTCTATTATGATTATT
>CALARM010000645.1 GCA_937888925.1 uncultured Synergistia bacterium
AGTGTGCCACATGTAATATTATTGCATCTCCGCCCTTCAGACCTGTCTTATTCCCCCAAAGACATACCTGTCCGGCCATATCCATAGTTATCTCCAGCCATTTGATTGATGGTAAATCAATCAGGTTTTTATAAATTTCAAAGGTAATATCTGTATTATTTATCCTTCTGCGTATGGCACATATGGTTTCTACCAGAATGATTAAAGGGCATATGGCTTCAATCTCTGAATCAAGTAGTTTCTCAAAAATCGGATAACATTCAGAATAAAATATATCTTTTTCATCGAGGCTGCTGACGAAAATATTGGTATCAATAACAATTTTCATATCTGCTTCTCTCTATTCTTATATCTTCAACACTATTTCCGCCTTTAGATAATGCACTGACTTTTTTTATTAATTCAGAAAATTTTTTCTTCTGCTCTTTTATATCTCCATCTGATTTCTTTAAATCTTCAATATTCTCCAGAAATGTGACAATAACTTTCACCGGTCTTTTAATTTCCATTGCTTCATTTAAAATTAAATGCCCATTATCATATATACCTTCTATAGATAACATGTTTCCCACCTGCTCAGATTTTTTTATAATCCCTTTAAAAATATAATAACATAAAGGAGATTAAGAATAAAGAGATAAAAAGGGTAAAAATAAGTAATATAAAATTTTGACAGAAATAAAACATGTAATATAATTAATTATAGGATGACTTGAATAATTTCAAATCAGGTACTTTTATACCTGGAAAAGAAGGTAAAATAAATGGAAAAATCTTTATTACAGGAAAAAATCATTACTGAAATTATGAGCTTAACTGATGACAGGTTGCAGATGTTATTGGATTTCATAGGTTATCTCAAATTTTTGCAACACAGGCAATGTGCCCAAAAATCTGAAACTTATGAAACAGACCGGGAAAAATTCACTGCAGAATTAATTGCTTTAAGCGGAATATGCTCAAGTGATAATGGCGATCTGGCAGATAATCATAATGAATATTTGTACGAAGGATTAAGAAGTGAGATTTGATACTTTTTTAACACCCGGGGCGCTATATTAGATAAAAATGATTATGCTCCCGGAACAGGAGAAAAATTATTGTGAAGTTTTTATTGAAAATTAAAAAATCAGTTATATGGAGGAAAAATATTCATCTTAAAGAATTTATATTAGAATAATGACATCCGGTTTTTGATTGTAGTCAGATTGTCATATTTTATATGAAAATGATAAAGTTTTATGCTTCACTGTCTATTCATTTTCATATTTGGTTGGTGACCACTCCGGTCATGTCTGTTAGTTGTAAGCCCTATGGTCAATTAATATTTATCAGATATATTCCTTCATAAAGAAATACTTATTTAATAATATTGGAGTAAAATATAGAAAGTAGAGATGAAAAAATGGTTAACCCTAAACTGGAAAAGGCACCTCTTATGGAAGCAGTTTTCGGGTTGCATTGGGATTTAAACCTGTTCAAACCTCATGAAGTTTTATTTGGAAGATTATATGAAAAAATTCAAGGGAAGTATCCTGATATAGGGAAAATAGATAATCCTTTAAATAAGTTATCCGGTGGACATATTAACATTCAGCATAATAGATTTAGAAAAAGTGAAGAAAAAGATTGGCCGACTATTCAATTAAGGCCTGGTGTAATTTCTTTGCATGATTCGGGAGATAATTATAAATGGGAAGATTTTCTAACTGATTTAACTGAAATGATAAATTTTTTGTTTGAAGTTTGTCCCGATAGAGAAAAAAAGCTGAAAATAAATATATTACGTTTATCCTATTTAAATGCATTAAAATTTAATTTTGACACTGAAAATATAATTGAATTTCTTAAAGAGAAAATGAAAATAGATATAGATGTAAAAAAAGGTTTTTTTGATGAAAAAACGGATATTTTACCAATAGGTATAGATTTTCATGTAGGTTTTCGCTCTACAAATCCAAAGGGAGTAATTAATTTAATTTTCCGCAGGGGAAGAATAAAAAAAGAAACTGAAGATTGTTTAATGTGGGAAACAGGTTTAATACTTACTGATAAAGAAGGAGAATGTAACACTGTAGAAAAAATTCTTAACTGGGCAAATGAGGCACATAAATTATTGGGTAACAGCTTTTTAAAAGTTACAAAGGAAGCCAGTCTGGAAGAGAGGTTTGTTAAATGATATCAGAAGATTGTAATTATGAGCATTTATGGAAACAAATAGAGTATATTGTTAAGGATCGTCCTTTCATTCAGGAAGAGCCCTGTAACTATTCTTTATGGTCTGATGATACTGTTACACAGGAACCTTTTTACATACATAATAACAATATAAATATAATATTTAATATTAATATGAATATAAACCTGAATTTTTTTATGGAAGAAGAGGGAAACTTTATAAATTATCTCTGCAGTCAAATTTTTACAGATGAAATTATTAGTGAGATGGCAAAAGAAATAACAGATGAATTTATTAAGAAAAATTTAGAAAGAAACAATATGATGTTAACTTTAGAGAAATATAAAGATATATATAAATTTAGAGAAGAAGATAAGGTCGAAGAATATATATCGAAAAATATGTTTTTGATAAATAATCTTGAAGAAATTGCTTTAAATATAAGAAAATATTTTCCTGCAGAAGAACTTATTCTTGAAGTATTTGAAGATCCGGAAGGGATTGAAGAAGACAGGTTAATGTTATATATTTCTACAACCTTAAATCCCAGAGAAGCTATAGAAAAACTTATATTATTTGATAAAGAGTGGTGGATAGGTATTTCCGAGGAATTAGAAATAGATGATAAAATTTGTATTGATGTGGAGTGTATATGAGTTTCGATTGGTCTGATTATCTTGAATTAGCTACAAAACTTTCAGAACAGGCAAAACAATCTAATATTTCAGAAGCAAAAATGCGCTGTTCTGTTAGCAGGGCTTATTACTCGGCTTATTGTACAGCATATGAATTTTTAAAAGCAAATAGAATTCCGATTAAAAAAAAGCCTAAAAAAAATCCTTCAGATCCTGAGCCTTCTATGCATGCAAATGTTATATATACATTTAGCACACTTAATACTGCAGGTAAAGAAGTGAGTAGAATTTTAGAAAGATTGCATCCAAAAAGAAAAGAAGCGGATTATAAAAAAGATAAACCTCCAAATGACATGATAGTTATAACCTCTATAACATTTGCTGATTTATTATTAAAGGAGTTACCTAAAGTAGCTATTCCCTGAATTAACGGAATAATATATCTATTCTTAAGGAAGTGTCAGTTCTTAATCTTTGAGCCTGTTTATAAATGTCTTTAGTTCATACATGGCGTCCACATATTTCATAACTTCATCTTTCCCTTCTACTGCCATGACTTTCCTCTGTTGAATTATGTCCGCCATATCTAACGTACCTCCCAGTCACTTTCGAGAGATGCTCTGAGTACATTATGATCATAACTTATCACCTTGAAATCATCATCTTTTCTTTCAATCCTGTAAAGCCTTATATTATCATTATCCCGGCCCGTGTAAGCATTACTGAAGGCTCTGATGCAATCCATAGAGTGGGTGGTGGCGAACACCTGTACATTAAATTCTTTTGCTGCCGTAAAAATAGCTTCCCATAAAATTTTCTGTGACGTGTAGTAAAAACCGTTTTCTATTTCGATAGATTAAAATTTTGACAAAAATAAAACATGTAATATAATTAATTATAGGATAACTTGAATAATTTCAAATCAGGTACTTTTATACCCGGAAAAGAAGGTAAAATAAATGGAAAAATCTTTATTACAGGAAAAAATCATTACTGAAATTATGAGCTTAACTGATGAAAAGTTTCAGATGTTAGTAGATTTCATAGATTATCTCAAATTTTTGCAATACAGGCAATCTGTCCAAAATTCTGAAACTTATGAAGCAGACTGGGAAAAATCCACTGCAGAATTAATTGCTTTAAGCGGAATATGTGAGAGCAATAATGGCGATCTGGCAGATAATCACAATGAATATTTATACGGGAATTAATAATTAAAAAAGTTGCAATTTATCAAGTGTATCTATATCTTTTTGGCTTCTTCCAGACCACCTGTTTTAAGAAACTCAATTATAATACTACTGTCAAGGAAAAATTTATTCATATACCATCTCTTTTATATCTTTTCTGGTTAGATCACTTTCAACAGAAGATTTTAATTTATTAAATACCATTTTAAATTTCAGGTATTTCTTGATTTTTTCTACAGATTGTCCAAGGTCATTACTGTCTTTTATATCATATTCTATTTTTATATCTTCAGGTATTCTGAGAATAATTTCTCCCATATTTATCACCTGCTTCGATTTTTTATATCCTTCTAAAAATATAATAACATAAAAAATCCCAATAATAAAGATATTAAAAGGCCATAATCGAAAATAAGTCCTTTTCATAGTTCACCTGCGTATATATTTGTGTCATAATAAAATGGCACTCTGTCATCAACTTTACACCTTTCAAATAATTCCCTCAGTTTTTCTATTAAAACTTCATAGTTTTCATCCTCCGGCCGGGGAGAATAGGATAAAGAGAGAAATAATCCCTTTATGAAAATAGTCTGTGTTGTTCCTATAAACAACTTTCCATGAAATTGATTTTTTACCAGTATAGTGAATTACCTGTCCAGAGATTTCATATATTCTTCTTTTGTGCGGCAGCTGAATATAGCTGCAATTATTAGCCCCCAGCATGCAGTGGCAATAAGAATACGAACAAAACCTGAGATTGAATAAAAAATACCTGTCTGACTGACAGTCAACCCATACTGGCTGCCGATAACAGGAATAAGGACACTGGCAGCAGAGAAAATAATCGTTTCACAGAGTAAAATTCCAAGAGCTATGATGGTATAAAGAGAAATTTTGGGATAGATTTTTAAGTTCCTGACGGCTATTATAATGCCTGTAATCCATACGAGATAAAGAGGAACCTGGAACAGAAGGGTTGTTAAGATCCCTATAAAAGGGGCACCTGATGAAACCATATAGCTAATCTCCTTTCTGAATATTTTATTAATTAATTACCGTCTCAATCTCTATTACAACTACTCCGAGTTCTTCCTTATCAGGCGGATAAATTTCCTTTAAAATCCTGAGAGTTTCGTCTTCTGTCGAGGCGGGTGCTATAAGCTCTATTTTTTCAGATTTCAACATATCGTCAAATGATGTATAATAACGCATATCTTTTACGGATATTACCTGAGTTTCGGAAGCAGATTTCATTATTATGGAATCTCCCGGTTTTATTTTTTTGATATTTTTATAACCAGCTCTGATTTCAAGCTTTTTCCTGCCTTCTTTGATAAAGGCGAGATATTCCTGTTTTATCATCATTTCTTTCATAAAATAATCCTCTGGTTAACCTGTTTTTTGCTCTATTACCGTTTTTATTGTATCCAGAAATATTCTGGTTTTATCAATCCAGGGACAGACAAGATCTTCTTTCATTATGACAAAATCTGTGTAGTCACTTTCCTGTCTGTTTTCAAAAAGTTCGTTGTATAATACTCCTGAATCTTCATGAATCAGTGCGGGTCTGACAAAATGTTTGTTAAATAAACTCCTTACTCCTGTATGTTTGGATGATGAAAGATTTTCTGTTAATAACAGGGCACTTACTGCATAGAAACAGGCATAATAAAGGCGATTAACACAGGTGTTCCAGTGATTATGTTTACCCATAAGTTCTGCTTCTTCCAGTGTTTCATAGGCTCTGTCCATTTTATATAAAATAATTTTTTTTATTTCATCAGTCATAAAGTAATAGCCTCATTCATAACGTTCTTATAAAAAGGTGTAGCACGGTACAGGGAACTGTTCCATTCTTCTTTATCTCTTATAATTGAACTTATAATTTCTTCTGTTTCCAGTTCTATTTTATATAGAGCACGCCTTATAGTTCGAATTTTCTCATAATCAGGTTTTTTATCTACCAGTATCAAAAAATCCCAGTCAGAATATTCTTCTTCCTCTCCTCTTGAGCGGGAGCCA
>CALARM010000646.1 GCA_937888925.1 uncultured Synergistia bacterium
TATTTTTCTATTTCTCTTAATTCCAGGAGTAACCTTTCTCCAAGGGTAATATTTTTTTTCACCTTATCTCTTATAAGGGCAGAAAATTTTTCCATATAAGAAATAAACTTACTCTGCATCATATGGTCACACATATATACAAAATTCCCGTCAGATTTAATATGGTCTCCCCTCTCAGATATAAGACCTTTCTTTATGGCCATATCCCAGAAAACAGTTCCAGGAAGAGGTAACAGAGGGATAACGGCACAGTTTAACATTTTATCTGCATTTTTATCTATAAAGCCATATGTTCTGTCCATATCTTCCGCTGTTTCTACAGGTGCTCCTGTTATAAATGAGGCGGTAACATCTATGGAATATTTCCGGCACAGATCTAAAACCCTCTGATTATCTTCCACAGTCTGACCCTTCTGATAATAATCCAGAATCCTCTGAGAACCTGATTCTGCCCCGAAATATACCTTGCTTACATTTATGTCTTTTAATTTTCTGCATAGCTCTTCAGTAAAGACATTGGCTTTAATATTTACATGAAATTCCACTTTTTTATTTATCTGCCGGGAAATTATAAAATTATATATATCATCGAATCGTTCGGAATTTATGACAAATGTATCGTCTGCAACAGTGATTACCGGTATGCCTTCAAGATGTTCCACCATATGAGTTAATTCTGCTTTTACATAATCGGAAGAAAAATATCTGAATTTTCTCCAGTACTGTGAAGGGGAACAAAAGGTGCATTTATAGGGGCAGCCCCGTGATGTAAGAAGAGTGGGTGTAGGCTCAAGAGGATAGAAAAGTTTTCTCTCAGGGAAAGGTATTGTATCCATGTTTTCAATAAGATCCCTTTGAGGAGTAACGACAGTTCCTTTTCTGCCATGATATACAATACCTTCTATATGTTGAAGATGTTCTTCTCTAAAATTTCCTTCCTGAAGAAATAATTTTATTAACTGAAGAGTCGTTTCCTCTCCTTCTCCCGTGACACCTATATCGAATACGGAAGGAAGAATTTCGGGAAGGATGGTTATATGAGGGCCTCCGATTATAACAGGAATATTCAGATTATTTTTAATTTTCTCTCCGTCTCTTATGGCTCTGTCAAAATAGACACTCAGAGACGATATACCTATTATATCAGGTTTTTTTTCTATAAGGTTTTCTATGTTATCCACTTCAAGTATAAAATCTGTAAAGGAAAGATATTTCGCAAGGTACGAAGCGATATACAGCAAACCCAGAGGCGGTGCTTCAAAATCATATAAAGGCAGCAGAGGAAGTTCTTCTTTTGCCTGATAAAGACCGAATTTCATTGTTTTGTTATCTCCTTTTTATATTCGTGACGGGAGAAAGCATTCAGTGTTCAATAATTACTTGATTTTATCCATAAATTCCAGAGCATAAGGCCCCCTGGGATTTGAAGGATATTTAAGGGAAAGTCCGGTAAACTTCTCTATTGCCCTGTCATAGAGACCGGCCATTAAATAACATAGACCTGCTTTAAAGAGGGCAAGTTCTGTAAATTCATTGTCTGTCTCAGTAAGAAATAAAAAATATGCCAGTCCCTGTCTTATACTGCCGTTATTCAGCAAAGCTGTTCCCATCAGAATATAATACACGGGATAATCAGGATAATACTTCAATCCCCTTTTTAATATTTTTACAGATGTATTGAATTTATTTTCTTTCCTGTATATCTCCCCCAGGAGAGCACAGGCATCTCTGTCAGGAGGATTTAATTCAACAGACTTCCAGAGGTATTTTTTTGCCTGGTTCAATTCTCTCTTATTATAAAATTCACTGCCTGCCGAAAAATAAAGAAAACCATATTTTTCCTGGTTATTTTCCACAGCCTGTTCAAGATGAAACATAGATACAGATCTGTTAAATTTAAGTAAATTATAAAGAGTAAAATGAAGATCTGCGTTGGCCGGTTCTTTATCCAATCCTTTATAACAGTCTTCCACTGCCATAAGAGAAGGAAAAATAATTGACAGAGAGAAAGAACAGGCAGGTACATCAGTATATCCTGTGCACAGCCAGAGAGTAATATCTTTGTATAGAGTCAGCAATACTTCATATCCTGCAAATGTCTGCATATCGTATTCGTAACGCGTGACGCGTTACGCGTTACGCGAGGCTCATATAAAATTATATTTATCATCGATTCAGTAATTGGAATCACTTTAATTATAATTAAATTTCGACTATAATCAAGAAGGAAAGTCATAAAAATAATTGAATAAAATAAAAATATATGTATATGTAAGGTACTATTATGTCGTTAAGATTTAAAACACTTATAATCATCTCCCTGACTCTTCTATTTTTAATAGTATCCCTTTATGTTATTTCCTCTCATATAGTGCTGAGTCATATTTATTTACTGGAATATCAGAAAAATAAAGATAATATCGACAGAGTGATTGATGCTTTAAATGAAAAAATCAAAAAGATAAGTATTTCGACTGCTGACTGGTCAAACTGGGATGACACCTGTATATTTATGAAAGACCACAATAAAGCTTATTTAGACAGTAATATTACAGACCTTTCCCTGAATAATTTAAATATAAACTTTCTTATTTTTGTATCCCCTGACGGGAAGATATTTCAGAGTAACAGTATTGACACAGAAACAGGGAAAATGCTTTCTTCTACTCCAGAAAGCTTTAATAAACATATTTATGCAAAAAGTCCTCTGTTGAAGAATCCTGATACACATACTGCCGTAGAAGGTATAGTAATGCTTCCTGAAGGTATGTTAATGATATCTTCAAGGGACATAATATCAACTGAAGGTACAGGGCCATCAAGGGGCAAGCTCATTATGGGAAGATTTCTGGATAAGGAGGAAATTGCAAATTTAGCAGAAGTCACACATTTATCTGTTGATTTCTTTCCTCTGGCTTCAGGCTCAGTCCCTGTTGAATTAAAAAATATTATCGGAAACAATTCAAAAAATCCTATTTTTATAAAAAACATAAATAATGATAAAAGTCTGGCTTATACGGCAGTGAAAGATATTTACGGGAAATCTGCTCTTGTAATAAGAGTAGAAAATAAAAGAGATATTTATAACCAGGGTCTCAGAAGTGTTCACTATCTTCTTATTTCTCTTCTCATAACAGGACTGGTTTTTTTAATGCTCACCATTTTAATTCTGGAAAAAATGATTTTATCTCCAGTTGCCGCTTTAAGTGCTGACGTAAGTTCCATAGGTAATAAAAGTGATCTTTCCAGAAGAGTAAATGTTAAAGGTAACGATGAACTTTCCAGACTGGGCAAACATATTAACAGCATGCTCACAGGACTGGAACAGGCTGAAATAGAATTAAAGAAAAGCGAAGCAAAATACCGCTCTCTTTTTGCAAATATGATTGACGGGTTTGCCTATCACAGGATATTAGTTGATGAAAAGGAAAGACCGGTAGATTATATTTTTCTTGAGACAAATAATGCCTTTGAAGAACTGACAGGCCTTAAAGATGTGACAGGTAAAAAAGTTACAGAAATAATGCCTGATCTGAAGAAATCTTCTTTTGACTGGATAAATATTTATGGTAATGTGGCATTAAAAGGTGAAGATATAAAAATAGAAGAATTTGTTGAATCTCTTAATAAATGGTTTTCCATCCGTGCCTACAGTTATGAGAAATATTATTTTGCCACAATTTTTGCCGATATAACTGCAGAAAAAACTGCCAGAGAAGAACTGAAAAAAGCAAAGGAAGAAGCGGAAGCAGCCAATAGAGCAAAGAGTGAATTCCTTGCCAATATGAGCCATGAAATAAGGACTCCCATGAATGCCATAATAGGCATGACTGATCTCACCCTTGACAGCCATCTTACTCTGGAACAGAGAGAATATCTTGAAAC
>CALARM010000647.1 GCA_937888925.1 uncultured Synergistia bacterium
GCAGAAATGTTATCTGTTGTCATTCAGGTAATATCGTTTAAAACTACAGGTAAAAGGGTATTTAAAATGAGTCCCATACATCATCATTTTGAAAAACTCGGTTATCATGAAACTACTATTACATTGAGATTTTGTCTGATATCAATGCTCCTGGCTATTGGAGGCTTTAATTTATTCCTGGCAACAGGAGTGATTGGAAAATGACGGTACAGAAAATTTATATGAGAATCGTGAAAGGTGAAGAGTGAAGAGAGGAACTCGTTTTTATTTTTCGTTGTGACCATCAGGTCATGGTAGTTTATATATTATTAGATAATTACGCGTCATGCGTTACGATTGGGGAGTGAGTCGGTGGCTGACAGATTAATAGATATTTCCGGCCTGAAAAAAGTTTCAGTACTTGGTATGGGAAGAAGCGGTCTGGAAGTAGCAAAATTCTTTTCTTCTAAGAATATTCCCGTTTTTTTAAGTGACATGGCAGATAGTAATAAATTGAGCAAAACTCTTTCTATTCTGGATGAACTGAATATAAATTATGAAACAGGGGGACACAGTGAGAGAGCCTGGAAAGATGCTTCACTTGTCGTTATAAGCCCCGGTATATCTATTGAAAGTGACATAGTAAAAGAGATTACAGAAAGAAACATACCTGTTATAAGTGAACTGGAACTGGCTTTTCAACTTTCTTTAGCTCCTTTTATAGCTGTCACGGGAACTAACGGTAAATCTACAACTACTACCCTGACAGGTAATTTCCTGTCAGCCGGCGGGTTTGATGTGATTGTAGGAGGTAATATCGGTATACCTCTTGTAGAAAAAGCCTATAGTACTACAGAAAAGCATATAATTGTCGCAGAGGTGAGCAGTTTTCAGCTTGAAACAGTCAAATATTTCAGACCCTCTGTGAGTCTGTTGCTCAATATAACTTCAGACCACCTGGACAGACACGGTACCCTGGAGAATTATCTGGATTTTAAATGCCGTATCTTTAAACACCAGCAGGAGGGAGATTATGTTGTAATTAATTATGATGATCCTCTTCTGATGGGAGTTGTCGATAAAATCAGGGCAGAAATATTTTATTTCAGCACATGTTCTGAAGTTCCCAGAGGTATGTATGTTAATAATGACAGGATATATTATAAAAATGGCTCACATTCCAGTGAAGTATGTCATATAAAAGAACTGCCTCTGCCGGGAGAACATAATTTAAAAAATACTATGGCAGCAATGATGGCTTCTATTTTATACGGAGTATCTTCCAGGGATATAGTCAATAGTTTTTCTTCTGTTAAAGGGCTCAGACATCGTATAGAATTTGTTGCAGATATAGAAGGGGTACGATTTATTGACGACTCGAAAGGTACCAATCCTGATGCAGTTATAGCTGCTCTTAATGCCTTTAAAGAACCTGCCGTGCTGATTGCCGGAGGGGTAGATAAGAACATGGATTTTTCCTCCATGTGTGAAATGATATCTCACAGGGTAAAAGGTCTGGTTTTAATGGGCAGTACCAGTGATATACTCTATAAAGGTTGTTCCGGCAACGGTCTTACAAATATAACAAGAGTTTTTTCCATAGAAGAAGCAGTAAGAAAAGCTTTTTCTATGTCAGAACCGGGAGATATAGTAATACTTTCGCCGGGAGGAGCAAGCTTCGATATGTTCAAAAATGCAGAAGATAGAGGAGAAAAGTTTGTAGAAGCAGTTAAAGATCTAAAAGACTCACTTAATAACGGAGCAGGCAAATTTGAGTAGCCGGTAAGTGGTAATTATGACAGAAAAAGACATAACTAAAAATATAGAAAATAGTGATACTTCTGATAGAGTTTATGGTATAGACTGGGGATTTTTTCTTGTTACCATAATTCTGGTATGTTTTGGCCTTGTTATGGTCTACAGCTCCAGTTCAGTTGAAGCAGCCAGTTCATCTATGTATAATTATAACGGATATTACTATTTTACAAGGCAATTAAGAGGTGTGGCTATTGGCCTTGCCGGTATCTTTATTATTATGAAGATAAAACTTGAGAATATAAAGAAACTGGCTTTACCTTCCCTGCTAATCTCTATATTATTACTGGTTCTGGTTCTTTTCATAGGTGTTGAGAGAAACGGAGCCGTAAGATGGATAGAGATTGCAGGTTTTTCTCTCCAGCCCTCTGAATTATGTAAAGTATCTCTGGTGCTTTTCATGGCATCTTATCTGTCTGAGAGTAAAAAGAGAATATATAGTTTCTGGCTTGGTGTGGTGCCATTGCTTTTTGTTGGAGGCATAATTTTTGTTTTAGTAGAAAAACAGCCTGATTTAGGGACTGTTATAGCTATTGGACTTGGTTTTATGTTTATGCTTTATCTTGCAGGCATAAGACGTTTTTATTTGATATCTATGTCTGTTATAGCATGTTCTGTCGGTACGGTTCTCATTATGGCAAAGCCTTACAGAATGGCCCGTATGATGTCTTTTATGGATCCATGGAAAGCTCCTGAAACGGCAGGTTTTCAGATAATACAATCCCTTCTTGCCATCGGATCCGGCGGGTTATGGGGAGCAGGCTTCGGCCAGAGCAGGCAAAAACTCTTTTACCTTCCGGAACAGCATACAGATTTTATTTTTGCCATTATAGGTGAAGAGCTTGGTTTTGCCGGTGTTTTATTTACTATTCTTCTCTTTTTGATTTTTGCTTACCTGGGTTTTAAAATAGCTCTTTCCCGGAAAGATCTCTTTTCTTATCTGGTAGCGGCAGGTCTGACAGGAAGTATTGTAATACAGGCTTTTGTGAATATGGGAGTAGCATCTGGAATTCTGCCCCTTACAGGTATGACACTTCCTTTTATCAGTTTCGGCAGTACTTCTATGATCATATCACTCTGGTCGGCAGGTATAATACTTAATATTTCTGCTTCTCCCACTATGTCCAGAAATAAAAAGAAGTCTCTTCCGGTAAGAAGAAAAACATCGACCACTAAACTGAGAAAGTCTGGAAAGAATATGTACTCTCTGGCATGAGGCGAGAATTATGACTGATACTAATAATAGAAGAAAATTTCGTATAATAGACGGAGGAAAGATTTCTTCTCATAAAAAAGAAGATACCTTCAGAATATTTCTGATAATAATTATTTTATGTATAAATCAGTTCATATTCTGTGAGTCAGATTTTTTCCTTATAAGAGAGATTGCCGTTACAGGTTCAAAGTATATTCCTGTAGAGAAAATAGTAGAAAACTCTCAGGTCGTGAAGCAGAATATCTGGTATATAATTTTTGATAAAGGTTCTGCAGGATCGTCCCGGGTGGTTAAACGATTAAAAGATATACCATGGATCAGTAATATATCACTTCAATTTGAGCTTCCTGACAGGATAATTATAAATATTAAAGAAAGGCAGCCTATAGCCATAGTAAAAACTGATGATAGCTCTTTTTATATTGATGAAGAAGGAATCATTGTTTCAACTGTAGATACGTTGAATAACTGGAATTTTCCTGTTATAAGAGGGCTTGATAAAGATATATTTCTTGGCAAAAAATTAATTGTTAATAATTTAGATACTTTAATACTATGTTTGAAATCCTTTGATTCTACTGTAGTAGAGAATTTTCCCGAAGTTGAAGTCGATGGAAAAGGTGATATCATTCTTTACTCAAGAAATAATATTAAATTTAATCTCGGTGGAGATAAAAAAGAAATACCTGAAAAACTTTCTTTACTTCCATCTATTTCGCAAAGTATATCGGATAAAGGACTTGCTATAGAGTCAGTTGACATGAGATATAAGAGATTTGTTCTTAAGCTTCATGGCACTCCTAAAAAAAATGATAAGGAAATCAGTGTTGTTCGTAAAGAGGATTGACCTATGGATGAAATAAAAACAGGAAATAATATGAAGAACTGGCAGATCCCTGTATCTATTGCTTTTGTATTGCTTGGAATTGTTATTGTAATTCAATTCAGAGTTCAGCAAAAGGAAGGCTTTCCCTATTCTTCTGTGCCTGTGGCAAAACTTGCCAGTGTAATAAACCAGCTTGAAGAAGAAAGAAACAAGCTTCAGGCTGAAGTACAATCACAGAGAGAGCAACTCAATCGATATGATGATGTTACTTCAAAGGATCTCAGCCAGTTGAAGACATTAAAAGAACAGGTTTTAAATGCCAGACTTGTTGCAGGTCTTGTTCCTGTTAAAGGAGAAGGCATAGTTGTTCTCCTGCAGGACAGCCTTATGTCTCCCCAGGGAAATGAAGATCCTTACTTTTTTTTAGTTCATGACGTAGATTTAAGGAGTCTTATAACAGAATTATGGTCTGCAGGTGCAGAGGCTATATCAATAAATGATCAGAGGGTTATAGCCACAACATCTATAAGATGTGTGGGACCTGCCATACTGGTCAATACCAATCGCCTTGTACCTCCTTATGAGATAAAGGCAATAGGAGCTGCTGAAAAACTGGAAACTGCTCTCAGAATGACAGGGGGGTATGTAGATTCTATGGCATTAAGTATCAGAAATGGTGTTTCTGTAAATATAACTCAACAGAAGAATATTAAAATTTCTGCTTATAACGGCCCTCTGGTGTTTCAATATGCCATACCTGATAGAGAAGGAGAATAGTTTTATGTTATTACCGTTACTTGGAGTATGTATCGGCCTTATAATAGGCTATATTCTTCCTCCTATTAATATACCTGTTGTATATACAAGATATATTTCCGTAGCATTTCTTGCAGGACTTGATACTGTTACAGGGGCATGGAGAGCAGGACTTGAACATAATTTTTGTCTCAACACTTTTATCCTGGGATTTACTACCAATACAGCACTGGCTGCATTTTTAACCTATACGGGAGATAAAATGGGCGTTGATTTTTATCTTGCAGTTGTTGTTACATTTGGAGTCAGAGTTTTTACTAATTTTGCTGCTATCAGGAGGTGCCTGTATAAGTTATATTTCTCCCGTACAAAATAAATGGGAGGAAATTTTAGACCTGATGAAGTTTTTGCTTAATCATCGCGTTACGCGTTACGCGTCACGATAAATTAATCATTTTGTTTATTGTTATTTATTATTAAAAATTATTATTAATTAAATAGTTAAAAGGGAATTAAAAATTTATATAGAATAAAAGTACTATTCGAAAGGGGGATAAACTTTAATGGACCAGCAGGGTTTAGGAATAGAAAAACAGGCTATCATAAAGGTAGTAGGTGTGGGCGGTGGCGGATGTAATGCAGTTACCCGAATGATTGAAATGGGTGTCCAGGGTGTCGAATTTATAGCCATTAATACAGATGCTCAGGCTTTAGATATGTGTAAAGCTGATTTAAAGATTCAGGTTGGAGCCAAACTGACCAGAGGTTTAGGTGCGGGAGCCAGACCGGAAATAGGTCAGCAGGCAGCAGAAGAAAACAGAGAAGATATAATAAATGCTTTACAGGGTGCTGATATGGTCTTTATTACCGCAGGTATGGGAGGAGGTACAGGGACAGGTGGAGCACCTGTCGTGGCGGAAGTTGCCAAAAATACGGGAGCTCTCACAGTGGGAGTCGTTACCAAACCTTTTTCTTTTGAATTACGGCAGAAAATGAAACTGGCTGAAGAAGGTATTGCAAGACTGGAAAATAAAGTAGATACTCTGATTACCATACCAAATGATAGACTTGTTCAGGTAGTTGAAAAGAAAACTACTTTTCGCGAAGCTATGAGAGAAGCGGATGATATTTTAAGACAGGCAGTTCAGGGTATATCAGATTTGATAGTTATACCGGGAGAAATAAATCTTGATTTTGCCGATGTTAAAACTATAATGAGTAATGCAGGTTCAGCCTGGATGGGTATCGGTATAGGCACAGGTGATACCAGAGCAGTAGATGCAGCCAGAGCAGCCATCTCCAGCCCTCTCCTTGAGACAAATATCAACGGAGCAAGAGGAGTACTGTTCAATATTACAGGCGGGGAAGATCTGACACTTGCCGAGATTAATGCAGCTTCAGAGCTTATTGCAGACGCAGTCGATCAGGAAGCTACAGTTATTTTCGGAACAGCCTGTGACGAAACTATGGAAGCAGATGTGAAAATTATTGTAGTTGCTACAGGGTTTGGCAGTATGAAAGCACCTGAAGTTCCAAGGACTGCCAAAACCACTGTGATAACTCCTCCGAGAAAACCTACTTTCTCTACTTCAGATATAGATATTCCTGCTTTTTTAAGAAGGAGAGATTAGTGGCAATGTGGAATTATAATAGTGTAACATGATACACGAGAGGAGGTTTTGGCCGGCATGGCCGAAATATTATGGGGTATGATGGTATAAAATGCGGTGCCATTTTAGATGAAACAATAATGCTCTTAAAGCTGGCATCCAGCCTTTCGACTTTAGAAGAATTTGACAGGGAAAGTCATAAAATCCTGTCTTCCAGAAGCGTTCAAACTAAAAATAAATATATTGAGGTCATAAAAGAGAGATTTTTGAATTTTACAGACGATGGTAAAATTATTCATACTCCTCTTTTAACATTGATTAATCTTGACCATCTGGAAGACAGTGTGAAAAAAGAAATAATATTTTATCATTTAGCATCTGTAGAATCGGTGATTCTTCAAATATTATATTATCTCTACAATTTCCTTCCTCAAAAAAAAGAAATCAGCAAGACGAATTTTAAAAGCAGTGTTTATCTGTTAATGGATAAAGAAAGCTCTGCTATGCTTAAGAATTTGAATGATATTCTTGAGGTTTTCGGATTTTTGAGTATAACAGACAGAAAAACTATTAAATTTGATTATTATCCTGTAAGCTGGCAGGCATTTATATATGCTCTTTATCACCATTACCAGCAAAATAGAGAGAAGAAAAAGATAAGTTTATCTATGACAGATGTCTTTGAATCTGTGCTGCCAAGGATTTTTCTTGTTAATTTGCAGCATATGCAGAGGATTCTCTCCATAACCGAGGATTTATGGCTTATAAGACCTGCAGGCAAGGGGTTTCAGAATAATTTTTTACTCATGTCATCTCTTGAACGCGTTGTACAGGCTTTTTAAATTCCAATGGACTGGGAACTGACTAAATGGAGAAAAGAGAG
>CALARM010000648.1 GCA_937888925.1 uncultured Synergistia bacterium
GAAAGGAAATGATTATTGCCGAACATGAAATGCCGGGACTTATGGAGACAAGAAAAAAATACGGCCCTCAGAAACCTTTAAAAGGTGTTCGTGTTATGGGCAGTCTTCATATGACAATTCAGACAGCAGTTCTCATTGAAACGCTGGTTGAACTCGGGGCAGATGTGAGATGGGCATCATGCAATATATTTTCCACACAGGATCATGCCGCTGCTGCCATAGCAAAAGCAGGTGTGCCTGTATTTGCATATAAAGGCGAAACACTGGAAGAATACTGGGAATTTACCAAAAAAGCTCTCACGTGGCCAGACGGTAAAGGTCCAAATCTTATTGTAGACGACGGCGGAGATGCTACATTAATTATTCATAAGGGTTATTACGGAGAAGAGAATCCGTCTCTTCTGAATGAAAAAGTTGATAATAAAGAACTTGCTATTGTATATTCCGTTCTCCGTAAAAGCCTTGAAGAAGATCCTCAGTTTTTCCATCGTCTCGTAGCAGATTGCAAAGGTGTATCGGAAGAAACAACAACAGGTGTGAAGAGACTTTATCAGATGATGGAAAGAGGAGAATTGTTGTTCCCTGCCATAAATGTAAATGATGCTATTACAAAAAATAAGTTCGATAATATTTACGGATGTCGTGAATCCCTTGTAGATGCCATCAAGCGTGCTACAGATGTAATGATTTCCGGGAAAACTGCCATGATATGCGGTTACGGTAATGTAGGAAAAGGTTCGGCAGAGTCACTTGCAGGACAGAAAGCTCAGATAATGGTAAGTGAGGTTGATCCTATCTGTGCATTACAGGCTCTTATGTGCGGTTACAGAGTCGTGACGGTAGAAGATGCACTTCCGATTGCAGATATTTATGTAACAGCTACAGGGAACTGTAATGTCATTACTGCAGAACATATGTCAAAGATGAAAGATCAGGCCATAGTCTGTAATATAGGACATTTTGACAACGAAATAGAGATGGAGAAACTCGAAAGCTGGCCAGGTATAAAGAAGGAAAATATAAAACCACAGGTAGATAAATATATCTTCCCTGACGGACATTGTATATATGTACTTGCAGAAGGTCGTCTCGTAAATCTCGGGTGTGCCACAGGACATCCCAGTTTTGTAATGTCCAACAGTTTTACAAATCAGGTTATGGCACAGATTGATCTCTGGACTAACAGGCGTAAGCTCGGTGTTTACAGACTTGATAAAAAACTGGATGAAGAAGTGGCAAGACTTCACCTGGGTAAACTGGGTGCACACCTGACAGTGCTTACAGAAAAACAGGCAGATTATATAGGAATATCTCCTGAAGGGCCTTTCAAGCCGGATCATTACTGTTATTAAGGGATATGTAATGCGTAATGCGTAATGCGTGATACGATTAACCTTTTATAGATCAATGAAATTTTTCACGGAAACATTGTTCTCTGTGAAAAATTTTTATTTTATGGATGAATTCTCAAAGGACTTACGCAGTTATAAATTATTTGAAAATAACTATAATATCCTACTGGAAAGTGTTAGAATGTACATGGAATAAAAATATACAGGAAAAGAGAAAAATAACATGGAATTAAATCTTAAAAAAATAAAAAAACTATCAGAAGAACATAATGATGAAAACTGGCAATTTCGTTCTTTTTTGCTATGCTGTACTATTTCATCGAAGATCGTTGATAAGATGGTCCACAGGATTTATAAAGAAGTGGCATCAGAAATAGATTGCACCAAATGCGGAAATTGCTGCAAAGAAATGAGCCCATGTTTTGAACTTGAAGAAATGTCGGGTTTATCACATTCACTCGGAATATCTATGAAGGATTTTGAAAAAAAATACCTCTTTAAAATGGAATTTGAAGAAGGATATATGTTCAGGGCAGATCCATGTCCTTTTCTCAAAAATAACATGTGTTCCTGCTACCCTTACAGGCCTGATGCCTGCGCCGCTTATCCCCCTCTTCATACCAAACATTTTACATTAAAAATGACAAGTGTAATAGAAAGCTGTGCAATATGCCCTATTGTATATAACGTATATGAGAGACTGAAAGATAAAGTCTGGCACAGACAATGTTCAGATAAATGCTTCCCGAAATTTTACCTCCAGTCGCCTGTGAGAATAAAAGGGGCCCAGAAAAAGGGATGATTGTATTTTTTCATTACATCTATCTGAGCAAGCCTTAAAGCTTCCGATTTATTATGATCTTTCAGATAAAAATAAAATTTTCCCATAAACTCTGATGTAGATACATCCGAAACATCCCATAAACTTGCACATATTGAAGGGGTTCCTGCATAGATAAAAGCCCTTGATAATCCTGTGAGTTCATCCCCGTTTGCATCTTCCGAAAGTCCTGTTTTGCAGGCACTGAGAGTTACAAGATAAGCTTTCAAGTTCAGATCGAATATTTCATAAACAGGCAGTGTTCTGTCGGCAAAGAGGAGGGAAGAAAAGAGAGGAGATGCGGCATCTAATGTGCCATGGGTGGCAAAATGTAATATATCATAATGTCCGCCTTCTTTATATAAAATATCTGTCGTCATATCTTTACCTTTATAGATTTCTCTGTGAGCAATATGTCTGGATATCTCCAAAATTTCTTTCTCTGTACCCGGGAGGGGAGAGAAGCTGCCGAATTTAAAATTTCCAAGTTCAAAGGCAAGTAAACTGTCTTTTTTAAGATGATTTTTATCTTTGCAGTATTTCAGCACACTGGCAGATGGCAGATAGGTTATTTCATATTTTTCTACGAGCATTTTGCCTTTCTGGTCAATAAGGACCTGAAAAGGAAAGTAATTGAGCGATCTGTGAGGCGATATGATAAGTCTTTTCGTGCCTGTTATAAAAGTCTCTGCTTCTTTAAAGAGTATATCGTAAAGCTTCTCTGAAATCTTTTTCCATTCATTACTTTTTATTTTTTCAGATGTCATACTGTCACATGCCAGAGAGCGGTATGACGTTACAAGATTTTCTATATCTTTACTGTTATGGTTTATAACAATAGTATTGAAGCTGTCCTGTCCTATGATCCAGACGTAAGAGTTTTTTTCTCCGAGAAAATATTCAATAATAACCGTTTCTTCATCCATCAGTGACCGGATCTCTTCCGTAGTGAGAGGATTAACACTTATAAGGGTCATATATTCCGGATTTTCCAGCTTGATCTGCTCAAGAATCCTCTCGTATTCAGACTTGAGTTCTTTAAGTTTCTCATCATTCCGATCGCCTGTAAAATACTCTATAGCTGTCTTTAAATCTTTTTCTTTTACTGATAATTCCTGGTTTACTCCATGATGAATATTTATTTTCTGATTTGCCAGTATATCCATAAAAGCCCTGGCTCTTGCTTTTTCATTGTAGTTGAAAGCTTCTTTCCCGCGGTTCATTTTTACAAGTATGTCTATCATATGTTCATAAACTTCTATCTTATTCTGCATAAAATCACGTTTGAGATCTTCCACCGTAAAAGCCTGTCTTATATCTTCTATTATGTCTGTGGCTCTGTCAAAATAATCGTACGCTTCCTCAAAATTCTCCTGATATGTATAGAGCAGTCCAATACTAAAAGCAATATCCCACGATTGCCTG
The DNA here is from genome assembly GCA_937888925.1 of uncultured Synergistia bacterium. The sequence continues at coordinate 3,598 of CALARM010000648.1, forward strand.
GATTCCCGTGATTCTTCTTTGAAAGTCAATGCTTTTTTATAATATTCTATTGCCTCTGGCAGATTTCCATACTGGTAATACCAGCCTCCTAAAAGCAAGTATGCCGAGGATTTAACAGCAGGGTCTGGCTGATTTTCAGATAAACTGAGAACCTTGAGGGCATATTCAAAGGCTTTCTCTTTCTCATTTTTTTTCATATAAGCATAGCTTAATGCCCTGTAGTCATCAATAAGATAACGAGATAGTTCATAAGGATCTTTATAAATGTTTTTATAAAGATCGTGACTTTCGTTAAACTTTTTTATAGCCATATTTAAATCTGTTTTATAATATCCCATCCCCATATTATATAAAACGTAGCCACGACAGAACTCTCTGTATGTAGGATTTTCTATGTCTTTCGATTTAGCAAGAGCTTTTTCATAATACTTCATACCCTCATATTCTTTCATCTCGTATATATAACACTCTGCAAGGTGCATATAGATTCCTGTGATAAGATTTATGTCCATATGAGGTGTAATTTTATTTTCAGCTTCCCGATAATATTTTAAAGCAGTGTCTTTTTTACCAAGTTTTGAATAGGTAGGGCCAAGTCCCAGATAAGCGTAAATTTCTGCTGGACATGTCTCCGGCAATTCTTGTGCTGTTTCAATAGCCTGCCGGTAATATTTTATTGCTTCTTCATATCTCCCTTCAGTCGAGCATATACTTGCAGAACTGTAATAATACTTTGCCATCAACTCTTCTTTACTGCCGCTCTCTATATATCTGAAGAGATAGGTATCTTTTTTACCGGAAAAATCCTTTGTTTCATCGAAGTTTATATGTTCTATCAACTCTTTTTTCATGGCAAGATATTTCTTTGCCTCTTCCATAAATAACCCGTTCTTCGTACATATATCAAACATTAACTGATAGGAACTCATTATGCTGAGTATGTCTCCTTCTTTTTGATATATTTCAATGGCTTTCTTTACATGTTCTATAGCCTTATCTTTATCAATTATAACCAGGCCGTAAACCATGCCTTTCATATAAAAACAGTCGCCTGACAGCAAATAATCTCCTGCTTCTCCGGAAATAATTAAAGCTTTATCCAGCAGTTTAAATATTTTCTCTGATTTAATTAAAGGATTAATAGATTCCGCCAGATCTTTTGCCTGCCTGTAATAACAGGCACCTTCACCCTTTTTGTCTCCTCCTTCTTTAAATAAAAGAAGGGCTTTTTGTCGGGATGGCGGATCGTCATCTCCTGTATTAAATCTTTCGAATATGGAATAATAAAGTAATGCTTTCGCCAGAGTAACCGTGTCACCTGTAAATTCCGCAGCTTCCACGGCAATCTGTGCCAGATGCTGACTTTTTTTTATGACTAAAAAATGTTTTTTATCAAAAACACTGTCTGCTTTTACCAGTAATGTTATTACAAGGTTTTTATTGACCAGATCTCTATTCTGTGCAAGAATCTTCTTTCTGTCTTCACCGGAATTTGTTTTTTCCAGAAGATTAATTAAATTTTCCACAGTATTTATTTGAGAGGCAGATAATACAGGAGAGGGACTTAAAGAAGATTTACATGGATTAAACCATGAATCTGTAAGGGAATAATATAAGAATATTGTAAATATTATGATAAAGAGTAATGTTGTAATATATACAGGCACTTTCATATATTTTATTCATTTCTTTTGATTATTTAGTGGACGTGAAATAAAATTATTTTGTTAACACATTATTTTATAAATTACTATTCTGAAAAGAATAAACTCATCTGCTCACCCTTTAAAATATCAAATTCCAGATAGGTTAAATCGTCTTCTGTTCTGTAATCTCTTTCCACTCTTATTGTATTATCAGACATAAATTGCTGTCTTAATATATAATTGACTTCAAATTTTGAAATCAGTTCCTTGTTTATATTATGCCCTGTTGTAATTAGCTGAACATTATTCTCTTTGATTATATTAAACATCGGTTCCCATAAATACATGGCACTGGTCGTGCCGAACGGATTGTCTGCTATTATTACACCTCTGGAATGTATATTTTTATTTTCTGAGGTGAGAAGTCTTATATAGGATATGATACATACGGCGAAGATAAAATAAAGAGCATTTGACTGGCCGTCAGAACCTACGGCATCTTCCCATCTTTTATAGGTGGAGTGAGCCTGATTGTTTTCCACCTTATAAAGCTTCACCACTGCTCTGTCCATATTTGTTATCTGCGAAAGCAGTTCTCTTGAGGTTAATCTCTTCTTGATTTTTTCTCTGTCGACTTTTTTATCATTTCCTATTTCTTTTACTATACTGCTTATATGATTTTTCATTCTTTCTCTCCTGTCTTCTTCTGAAAAATCGTCAAAATTCATAATAAGCATATTTCTTTTTATTCCATTTACATTTATTCTGGAAAGTTCAGGTAACCATTTTAATTTTTCAAGTAACCATTCTGCTCTGGAAACACATTTCATTGTAAAATTTTGCTGGATTTTTTCAAGATTTTCAATGTCTATTTTTGTTTTCTCTATATCTTCATTGATTATATCCAGATAACTACGAATCTGCTTCCTTCTATTTTCTCCCTCAGTAAGTCCTGCAGGTATGACCATTTTTTTGAGTTCTCTGATGTAATTATTTATATAATAAAATTTTTCTTCCTGATTTAGAATTTCTTTAATCAATTTACTGAAACTATTGCTGCTGTTATCAATGGCATATTTAATTTTATTGACTGTTTTTTTAAATTCTTCATATTCTATGAGTTCATTGATTTTCTCATTATTATCATCTTTTATATTATGTTCATCTATAAATTCTCTATATTTTTCTTCTTCTCTCTGGAAATGATTTGTTTTATTTACCAGGTTAGTAAGGTTTTTCTGCAGATTATCTATGTCTTTTTTATAAGTTTTTATAGAACCTTCAATTTCTTTAGCTTTTCTTAAGATATCATCTTCACTGTTCAATCCATCAAAAGGTATATAATCTTTTAAAAGATCTTCCTTCTTTGTTTCTATTTTTCCCGTTAATTTATTGATTTCAGTTTTTACAGTATCTGCTGTCTGTAAGATTATATTTTTTTCCATACATTCTTTTTCCATTGATTCTGCCAGTTTTTTTATATCTTCATCATAGGCTGGCCTTAAAATATATCCTTTAAATTCTTTTTCAATAAAGTATTCTGCCATTACTCCACAGTCTTTGAGCTGTCTTTCATGGTTTTCTATAGATCTTTGATATTCTATTATTTCTTTTTCCAGATCTTCAACTTCTGTTCTTTTCTTTCCAAAAGAATTCTTTAAACTTTCATATTCAGTTCTGCTTTCTTCAAAAGATAGTTTTTTCAATGGCCTCTCCGGAGTATTCCCGATTTTTATTACTTCATCTTTCAGCATTTTTACTTCAGACAGTGAATTTCTCAGTTCTGATTCAATCTGACTGATATTATCAATCAGTTTTGCCAGTTCATTGTTTTTACAGTCAAGCTCCTGTTTTATCTTTTTTAAATCATTTTTTATATTATTTATGTGTGTGTCAATATCTTTCTCTTTATTCTGAAGAGAAACGTAATCTATCAGTATATTTTTACGTTCAATAACTTCCTGTAATAGGATTTCATTTTTTTTCTTATTTTCTGTCAATTCCTGGATTTTTTGCCTGTTCCCAATAACAGAATCTTCATATTTCTTCTTTTTTTCCTCCAGGCCATGGAGATTATGTTTTAAATCTGTAATACTATTATTTACTATGTCGACTTTATTTTTATTAAAATCTCCCATGAAATTCTCTGTGAATTTTTTGTCTCTTTCAACTGTTTCCATATATTCCAGTATTTCTTCAAGTTCTTCCTTTATATGACTGCTTTTATCTTCAAGTTCATTTCTGAAAATTTCTGCTCTGGTTTTGTCTATAAAAAAATCATCTTTACCGTAGAGGAAAAATATGTTTTCATAAAGTATTTCTTCTTTACGTCTTATTGAGTCAAGATTTATTACAGGAAAAGGATAATCGCAAAAATCATCTTCCATCGTTTCTTTTTTTTCTTTAAGTCTCTTAAAATCATGTTTAAGTAAAACTACAGAATAGGGTAACAGGGGGTAGGATTTAAGAATAGATTTTTTTTCTTCTTCACTATGATTTTCTAAATAATCAATTCCCTTTAATACATCTGGAAACTTCTTTTTTATCTTTTTGAAGAAATATATGATTTTTTCATTTGCTATATAAAATTCATTCTGTTTCAGAAAATCTATTTTATTACAGAGGAGTTTTTTCTCTAGATTTAAATATATTTCTTTATTTTTTAAAAGTTTGTTTTTTTCTGATATTTTAAAAATAAGCTCGTCTTCTCTGCATTCGTAAATTTGTTGTAATTTCTCTGTTCTTATTTTCTTTCTGTTATATTCTTCAATGGCAGAAACAGGAGATTTCAGTTTTTCTTCTATTAATTTTCTTTCTCCTTTAATTCCGGTAATTTCTTTATCATATTCAATGAGTTTATTATTGAGTTCCCTTATTTCTTTATCTGTTTTATCGATAGCAGATTTTAAAGTACTTTCTTTTTCTTCACTTTCTTCCATGCCTCTGCCAGGTGAAAATATATAATCTAAAAAGCCGGAATTATTAAGAAAGGAAGAACAGAGATATGACTTTTCCGTAGAGCTTTCTTTTTCATTTTCTCTATGTTTTAACTCTTCCTCTTTTCTGCCCTGTTGAAGAGTGAGATTTTTTATAGTTTCCTCAAGTTCTTCTTTTCTGCCCTTTTCTTTTTTCTCTTCTTCTTTCTTTGAATCAATAGCTGTTTTATAATCTTCAATCTTCCGGTTCAGATGCAATTTATAATTATATCCTGCAGTTTCATATTCTTCCATTAACTGAGTATTATCTTTATGTATATTTTGTTTTTCTATTAGCAGTTTATTTAGTCTGTCTTTCATATCTTTACAGGAAAGATATATATTCTGTCCTTTTGAGATATTAATTTCATTTTCTATATTTTCTATTTTCTTATCGATAGATAGCAGTTTTTCTTCTTTTTCTTTCAATTCTTCCGAAAGTTCTTTCTCTTTTAATTGCAGTTTCTGTATATGAAGGATTTGTTTTTGAAAATTCAGTTCTTCTATAGTCCTGCCTGTATTGTTTATATTAATTTCTATCTCTTCTTTATCTTTTTTTAACTCTCCGAGAAGTTTTCTCAGATTATTAAGACATAAAATGGCTTTCCTTTTATATTCATCCATGTTTCTGAAATGTTCAGTCAGAGCATCATTACTTCTTTCCAGATTACTGTAAAATTTGAAAATTTCATTGTATTCATCAAGATGTTCTTTTTTCTTTAAACTTTCTTCAATATTATGTCTCAACTCAATCAGGGTATCGGCAAGATTTTCTTCATTCGTTGCATTTTCTTCAGAGGAAATATTTTTACCGCTTTCTATCTGGGTAATTATTTTTACCAGCAGGTTTTCTATCATTTTTCTTGATGTTTTATTTTCTCTGAAATATTTTTCTATATGATTTTCACCGCTGTTAATATCTTTTATGACATTCCATTCCGTATCTATAATATTATATTGCCTCAGAAATTTTTTATATTCCCCTGTATGAGTGAAATCTCCCATAGTATGTTTATGTTTCATTTCTTTTATAAGGCTTTTAAGCCTGTCATAGGAAAGTATTTCTCTTTTGTTGTCGAAAGAAGAAAGAGGCCAGTTTTTTATATCATATTCATTACTTCTGTCATAGAGATGGTAATAATTAAAATAGTCTATGTCTTTCCTGAAAAATATCTTGTCCTGCTCTTCTCTGAGATTATTATCCCCTTCTTTCTGGCTTTTTTTTCTTCTTGCACAGAAACCTGTAAGGAGATATTTATAAATATTCCCTTCATCGAGGAGCCATTCTACAAGAACATGAGATGTTCTGTCAGGGCCGCCGTAAAAAATCTCTTTTAGAGGTTTGTCTGCTCGCAGGGATGAGGCAGGTAATATAACCTGCAGAATCATTGTCAGAAGGACTGTTTTACCGCCACCGTTAATCAGATCTACAGTGCCTGATTTTCCGTTGAAATTCAGTATAAGATCATCATATAAAAATTTTGCATCGTTAAATGCGATATTAACAAGTCTGATTCTATTAATATGAGGCATAATTATTTCTCCCCCAGAGATTTTATCAATTCATAGATTTTATCTTTATTATCTCTGTCCTGAAAATATTTATAAATTATAGCTTTAAATCTATCGGCAGGGTAGAGGCAGCTTCTTTCTTCATCTTTTATAATGAGTTTTTCTTCCTCCAGGAAATTACATACATTATTTATAAAAGAAAATTTATCATTTTTTCCTCCCTGTTTTTCTTCTCTTGTATCGCGTAAATCTCTCCATGTTTTTGCTATGGCTGAAAAATTGAAATTATTCTCTTTACTTAATTTTTCAATATCTTCTATTTTTACAAGGGACTCGAATTTTTTTGTAACCTTTTCGTCAAGTTCTCTGAGCGTTACATATTCTTTTACAGTATCTATAGCAGATTCTTTGTAAAAAAGCGTTATAAGAGTCATTATTATAAAGTAACAGAGATACAGTTCGCTGTTTTTGTTAACATATGGTATTTTTCTTTTTAACTCTTCATTTGTATATCCGAAAATATTGTTGCCTGCTCCGGGGCAGATGAATAGTTTGTCTGAAAAATGATACACTTCCATATCGAATTTTTCCACAAAAAAATCCAGAAATTCTCCTACTTCTGAATTATCGAAATAGCTGCTGTAGAAATCTCTGTTTTTATTTTTACTTACTTCTTCGCCGGAAATTAATAGTTTGAACAGATCTATAGCAGTTCCTGCAATCTCTCTTTCTGAAAAGTTCATATTACATACCTCTGAATATAAGATTATTTACTTTTATACCGTAATTCAGATCTATATAAGTATCAGGTTCGGATGTTATATAGATATTATTTATAACAGTGGATATATTTTCTTTTCTGAATATATCTTTTAAAATACTTTCTATTACTCCTGAAGCTTCTGCTCTGCTTTCATTTTCTTTTATGAGTCTGAATTCTTTAACATTATTGCCACAGTCTTTTCCATGATTTAATTCTATGAGATAGGCTATAAAATCACCGTTACATATGACTTTATTTCCATATGTTTTTATTAGTTCTTCAACCCACATGGTAAGATCGAAGTTATCAGTTTTTTCAAACATTTTGAGCATGTGAAATCCGTAGAATGTAAAATTGGATGAGACTCTTTTTTTAACAATGTCATCAATGGTTTCATGTTCTATTTTATCGATTTTTTCACTTTCTTCATAACTATCCTTTTCATGATCATAAATAAGTTTTTGGGGACAAAATATATTCAAAGGATTAAAAGATTTTTTTATATATGGCATAAAAAGTGGTTCCATAATAAATTTTAAAGCCTCCGGTTTATCTATATCTTCTGTGATACCGGTAAATTCCGTTTCAAAGGCAAAATGTTCTGAAAAAGGACTCTGCCTCCTCAGTGAGAGAATTTTTTCATATTCTCCAGATAAACCGACAGCTTCTTTCAACAATCTGAAATGTAACTCTATGACCTTATCTGTTTCATTCTGTATTTCTTTGAGATAATTAAAGGTACTCTGCTCCTGCCTCGTAAGTTTTGCATTACCTTCCATTTTACCTATATATTCCCTGTAGATATTTCTTATTAAAGTTTTTATTTCTCCGAAAAGTTCTCTTTCTTCTTCAATCTGACTTTCCACACTGACATAATAATTCTTATATGCGTCAATACTGTCTTTACCTCCGTAAATCATAAGATCAAGAACGGTATTTTTTCTTTCCAGCTTTCTCTGGACTTCCATATTTAACCTGTTTAATGTTTCAAGAGCCATTTCAAAAGAACCTGAATTAATCTGTTTTCTGAAAAGTAAAAGATTTATTGTAATCTGTGCTTCTTCGGGGAATTCTTTTGTCTTGAGAAAAAAATCTATTCCGTCTTTTGTTATATAGTAGAGAATATTGTTATCTTCTATTTTACTTCCTATTAATTTTACAAATTTTTCCTTATAACTATTGCTTATATAACTGTAATATTTGAATTTGAAATTATTTCCGTAATTCTGTAAATTATCCAGCACCATTACAGTGCATTTCTTTATTTCATCATATTTAAGTTCTTCTTTATAGGACTCTGTTATAAAAATTTTCAGGAATTCACATATATCTTTTAATGTTATATTTTTATATTTCAATTTCCCTTCATAGAGCAGAAAAGAAAGGACTGCAATACATAAAGATGGGATGTAATATCTGTCCTGACTGTCTCTGAAGTTTCTGTGAATTTTAAAAAAGGGATAAAAAATCCTCATGTTTTCCATACGACTTTCCATATGGAGAATGATGTCTTTTATATAGTCCATTCGATTTTTCCCCTGAACTCATTTACCGTAAATGTTTTTTAAGGAAGCAAATGAAAAAGCTTCCTGCGGAACATAAAGGTTATTTCTGATAATTTCTTTGATTTTTTCCTGACAGGATGTCTCAAAATAATTATAGAAAGTAATAATATTTTCTTCTTTTATCTTCTGATTATGTTTGATTTTCGGGAGATTACTTTTTTCTGCCGTATTTATTAAATATATATAACCTTCTATGAATGGTTCTATATTGTATGCAGGGAATTTTTCCCTGAGGGACAGGAAAATATTAATTCCCTCGGCATCAAGATCTCCGTAATAAATATATTTATCTTTCTCTGTGAGATTATAATGGGTGACAAACTGAAAACTTGACGTTATTTTATTACCTTCTCCGTAAATAATCATATATATATCCAGAGTGCTTTCCATATCAAAAATTAGATTTTTAAAAGACCAGAATGTATCTTTATTTTCAATAATCAAAATATTTTTTTCATCTTTATGATTTTTATTTATAAAACAGAAAAACGGTTCCTGGGTAGTGTAACAGTATAAATTTTCACAGGTAAGACATAAATTTTTAAGTATTTTTTCTCCTTTTGTTCTCTTCTCACTGCTGTTTTTTAAAAATTTTTCGTCATTAAAAAGCTCATAAGACCTTTCATTAACACTTATCATTTCTACAGGAATTTTTTTGAAAAATTCATTTATGATGAGTATATATTCTCTGTCTTCTCTATATTCTTCCTGGTGATGGAGGTAATATTTCATATCTATGGGGTGGACGAGTGTGAGTATTTCTTTTGTTATTTCTTTATCTTCTTTAATAGATTTTATAACTTTATATTTTTTTTTCAGTGGCGGATTCTGTCCGTTCCACGGAGAGCTTTTTATTTCTTCCAGCATATTATCTGCAATTAATGATTTTATGGAAATAACAAAATCTCTGTAGCCTTCGGGATGATGTAAATCTTCCCAGAATTTTCTGTCTTTATTTTTTATAAATTCATATAATTCATGCAGAGATATATTAGTTTTTTCATATAATTGCAGATTGTTTTTCAGTATGTCACAGTATTTATTCATTGATTCTCTGAGAATAAAAGGTTTTTCTGTAAACTTAATTTGATAATTTATTATTTTATCATAAAATATCTTTTTTACCAACTTTTTATCTGGATATTGGGTGTATTCCATGAATTAATATATTATTAATTTTATAGCATATATGATATTTTGTTTTATTATTAAACATATAAATCCATAATATTGACATATTATGTTTGATATAGTAACATGATTATGGAAATTAGAAATAAATGAATGAGGTAAAAGATATGAGTTTCTCTAAAAAAGAATTAATAAATAATCTCCATCTGGCAAGAAAAAACAGTGGCTTGAGCCAGAATGAAGTGGCTGCTTATCTTGGTATTCCAAGAACTGCTATCTCTCAAATAGAAACAGGTAATAGAGATGTTAGTGCTCTTGAACTGGCAAGACTTGCAGATCTTTATGGACATAAAATATCTGATTTCTTTACCGATATATTTCAGGACAATGAAATATCCGTATTATTAAGGGCTTTACCTGATACACAGGAAGGAGAAAAAACAAAAGCAGTTATTAAGGAAAAGGTTAAGCTTATAAGAGAAATTATTAAACTCAGAGAATTAATGGATCTAAAAATGCTCATCCCTCTCCTTCCACAGTATCCGGTAAGGCCTCTGAGAACAAAATGGGATGCAGTCTTACAGGGAAAAGAACTTGCCCATCAGGAAAGACAGAGACTTGATCTTGGAATTGCTTCAATAGATAATCTTCCTGCCATTATGGAAAAAGAAGGTTTAATGGTAGTAAAATTAGATATGCCTGATGATATTTCCGGTCTTACTTTCCGATTTAAAAATTCTATTATATGTGGTGTTAATTCCGAACATACCTATCAGAGAAAAAGATTTTCCCTTGCCCATGAATACTGCCATGCCATCTGTGATTTATCTCTGGAGCCTGTAATAAGCAGTTTTATAAGCAAACAAAAAGAACTTAAAGAAATCAGAGCAAATGCCTTTGCTGCAGAACTTTTGATGCCACAGGAAGGTATTAAGAATTTTATAAGCAGTCTGGGAAAAGGCTATCCTTCCAGACCGTCTGAGAGTGTTTTTTGTGAAGGAACAGAAGAAGAAACTTTTGTAGAAGGAAGATTATCTCAGAAAGGGCGGGAAATAGATCTCTGGGATGTAAATCACCTGAGCAGATATTTTCATGTCAGTAAAGAATCCACTTTATGGCAGTTATTTAATCTTAAACTGATAACAGAAGAAGAGAGAAAAGGTTTATTTGAACAAATGGATACACATTATGGAAAACAGATTGCCGGACTTGTTGGAAGTGAGAATTGTAGCAGGTGCGAACATGAAGTTTTTCATTCTGTCTGTATTAACCTGGTTCATCTTGCAAGTAAGGCTTTTAATAGAGATATTATTTCTAAAAGTAAGTTTATTGAACTTGTGAGAATTGCCGGTTTTAGTGAGGATGAGGTTATAGTTACAAATTTAGAGAGGAAAACGCTATTATGATAGAAACAGATCTTAATAAGATTACTAAAATATCAGAAGAGAAAGAGGATGAAAACTGGGAGTTTCGTTCTTTTTTGAAATTTTGTAATATTCCCACAAAGAAACTGGATAAAATTGTTAATAATTTATATAAGGAAGTATCAAGAAAAATAGATTGTACTGCCTGTGGAAATTGTTGTAAGAAAATCAGCCCTCTGTTAAATATAAAAGAAATCAGAAAATTGTCAAAAACATTGGGAATAGCTTTTGAGCAATTTGAAGAGGAATATTTGCTTAAAGGTGAAGGAGGATTTCATTTTAATGTAAAACCCTGCCATTTTCTCCGGGATAATCTATGTTTATATTACGAATGCCGGCCAGAAGATTGCAGGTCTTATCCACATCTTCATAAAGATGATTTTATTTCCAGGTTAATTGGTGTAATAGAAAATTATTCTATCTGCCCTATTGTATTTAATGTTTATGAAAGATTAAAAGAGGAAATATGGCACAGATAAATAATTTAAGATAGAATAACAATGTAATAATTTTCAGGAGTAAATAATGTCAAAAATAACCCTTTCACAGTTAGAACAGTACCTCTGGGATGCGGCAAATATCCTGAGAGGCCCTGTAGATGCATCTGATTTTAAAACATATATCTTTCCCATGCTTTTTTTTAAACGTATTTCAGACGTATATGATGAAGAATACCGGAAAGCTCTTGAAGAATCCGGCGGAGATATTGAATATGCTTCTTTTGCGGAAAATCACAGATTTCTTATACCTTCAGGATGCCACTGGCAGGATATAAGAGAAAAAACTGTCAATGCAGGCGAATGTCTGACCTATGCCTTAAGAGAGATAGAAAAAGCAAATCCCGGCACACTTTACGGAATTTTCGGTGATGCCCAGTGGACAAATAAAGAAAGATTTCCTGACAGTCTCTTACTTAAACTCATAGAGCATTTCTCTATGTATAATCTTTCAAATTCCAATGTAGAACCTGATATTGCAGGTCAGGCCTATGAATATCTCATAAAGAAATTTGCAGATCTGTCAAATAAAAAAGCCGGTGAATTTTACACCCCAAGAAGTGTTGTAAAACTTATGACCCTGATTTTAAACCCTTCGGAAAAAGATACTATTTATGACCCTGCCTGCGGTACAGGCGGTATGCTCCTTGAATCAGTAAATCAAGTCAAAGAAAAAAGCGGAGATATAAGGAAAATGAAACTTTACGGTCAGGAGAAAAATCTTACTACTTCCGCTATTGCCAGGATGAATCTCATTCTTCATGGTCTTGAAGATTTTAATATAGTAAGAAAAGATACCCTGAGAAATCCTGCATTTTTTGACGGAGATAAACTTGCCACCTTTGATTGTGTCATAGCGAATCCGCCATTTTCCCTGAAAAAATGGGGTATGGAAATATGGACAAATGATCCCTATGGCAGGAATTTTGCCGGCCTTCCTCCTGAAACAAATGGCGATTATGCGTGGGTTCAGCATATGATATGTTCTATGGCAAAACCTGATGGAAGAATGGCTGTAGTTTTACCCCACGGTGCACTGTTTCGCATGAATATGGAAGGTAATATAAGAAAGAAAATACTTGAGGAAGATCTACTGGAAGGTGTTATAGGACTTGCGCCAAATCTCTTTTACGGCACCGGACTTTCTGCCTGCATTATGATTTTCCGAGCTAAAAAGCCTGCTCAAAAAAAGAAAAAGATAATCTTTATCGATGCTTCGAACCTTTATCAGAAGGGAAGGGATCAGAACAGTCTTCTGGAGGAACATATCAGAGAAATTTATAAGTTATATAAAGATTATAAAGATGTAAAAGGTTCTGTTAAAATAGCACCTGCTGGGGATATTACAGAAAATGATTATAATCTGAATATACCTCTTTATGTGGAACCTCTTATGGAAGAAGAAGGAATTTCCATAGAAGAAGCTTTCTCTGATTTTAAAAGATCAGTGGAAGAAAGTTTTGCCTCGGAAGAGAAATTAAAAGAGTTTCTTGTAAAGGAGGGGTTAATCTGATGATCATAGATCAGAAAGAACTTGAAAAATATCTCTGGGGTGCTGCAGAACTACTCAGGGGCAATATGGATGCAGGAGAATACAAACAGTTCATCTTTCCTCTTCTTTTCTATAAAAGAATCTGTGATGTATATGATGAAGAATATGAAAAAGCCCTGATGGAATCAGGTGGTGATATGGAATATGCTTCCTTTGCGGAAAATCATCGTTTCCAGATTCCTGATGGCTATCACTGGAATGATATAAGACAGATAACAAAAGATGTTGGCATGGAACTGCAGAGAGCTATGAGAGAAATAGAAAAAGAAAATCCTGATGTCCTTTACGGCATATTCGGTGATGCAGGATGGACAAATAAAGATCGCCTCTCTGATGCGACCCTGAGAGATTTGATAGAACATTTTTCTTCTATTAAACTTTCCCTGGAAAGGGTTCCTCAGGATCAATTAGGAGAAGCCTATGAATATTTAATAAAAAAATTTGCCGATGACAGCGGCCATACTGCAGCAGAATTTTATACAAATCGTACCCTTGTTAAATTGATGACTTTGATTATGGAGCCACAGCAGGGAGAATCCGTTTATGATCCCACCTGCGGTTCAGGCGGTATGCTTTTAGCCTGTGCGCTGCAGTTAAAAGAACATGATAAAGAATACAGAACTCTTAAATTATACGGTCAGGAGATAAATCTTATTACCTCTTCCATTGCCAGAATGAATTTATTCCTTCACGGTATCGAGGATTTTGAGATTATAAGAAGAGATACACTGGAAAAGCCTGCTTTTATTGAAAAAGATAGATTAAAGCAGTTTGATGTAATACTTGCAAATCCTCCCTATTCTATCAATAAATGGAACAGAGATCTGTGGACAGACGATCCCTGGGGAAGAAATATCTACGGTGTTCCTCCACAGGGAAGGGCTGATTATGCTTTTTTTCAGCATATTATAAAAAGCATGGATAAGGATACGGGAAGATGTGCAATACTTTTCCCTCATGGTGTCTTATTCAGAGATGAAGAACAGAAGATGAGAGAAAAACTGGTAGACCATGACATTGTTGATTGTATTCTGGGGCTGGGGCCAAATCTTTTTTATAATTCACCAATGGAGGCCTGTGTCATATTTTGTAAGATGAAGAAAGAGAAAGAAAGAAAAGGAAAAATTATTTTTATTAATGCCGTAAAGGAAATAACCAGAGAAAAATCCCAGAGTTTTCTGATAGATGAACATATAAAGAAAATCTATAAGGCTTACAGGGATTATAAAGATATTGAAGGTTTTACAAAGGTTGTTAGTATTGAGGAAGTAAAGAAGAATGATTCTAACCTGAGTATTCAATTGTATGTAAGGCCGAAGGATGAAAAAAAAGAAGGAGACGGGAAATCTCTTGAGGAAGTTATTTCCGATTGGATGGAGAGTTCGGGCAATCTTAGGAAATCTGTAGATGATTTGTTTTTTACCTTAAAGGAAGTGGGATTATGATGGATATAAAAGCTCTTGGCATAGCAAATTATAAAAGTTTCGATAGTGACTGCATAAAAATTGAAAATTTAGGGAAGATTAATATTTTTATTGGAAAGTATAAAGAAGTGGAATCAAATATGAGTTTTATTTAATTTAGGAATGAAAAATAGAGATTTACTAAAGGACAGAGAAAATAAATGGGATATTCTCCTGACAGGCATCATCGAAAGTCTATAAGATTAAAAGAATATGATTATAAAAAAGAAGGTAAATATTATATAACAATATGTACCATAAATCGTGAATGTTTGTTAGGTGATATTTCGGATGGGAAAATGATTCTGAATGAATATGGAAATATTGTATTGAAATCCTGGAAATGGTTGTCCGAACAATATTCTTATATTACTCTGGATGAGACTGTTATTATGCCAAATCATTTACATGGTATTATCATAATTACAAACCTTTGTAGGGGCGGTTCGCGAACCGCCCCTACAGGGGAAGACATTAAATATAAACCTCTGGGACGTTTAATTGGCGCATTTAAAACAGTTTCTACAAAAAATATCAATCAAATTCGTAATATGCCTGAGATACCTTTCTGGCAGAGGAATTATTATGAACGGATTATAAGGGATGAAAAGGATTTAAACAAGATAAGAGAATATATAAAAAATAATCCATTAAAATGGGAACTGGATGAAGAAAATCTAAATAGAAAAAAATAATGTTATTGTAGGGGCGGTTCGCGAACCGCCCCTACACCGATGGGGTGTGTTTTTATGAATAATAATATCCTGCCGGCAGGATGGGAATGTGTGAAATTTGGCGATATTGCCGATTGCATCTCTAAAAGGGTTGAACCTTCGGAGACAGATTTAGATGTATATGTCGGATTGGAACATTTAGATTCTGATTCTCTTAAAATAAAAAGATATGGCAAACCGAGTGATGTTGAAGGCATCAAATTATATGTTCAACCTGGAGATATAATATTCGGAAAAAGGCGTGCCTATCAAAGAAAGTTAGCTATAGCAGATTTTGAAGGGATCTGTTCTGCCCATGCTATGGTGCTGAGGGCAAAAGAAGAGAAAATTCTGAGAAACCTTCTTCCTTTTTTTATGCAGTCTCATATTTTTATGGACAGGGCAATTGCAATATCAGAAGGATCTCTGTCTCCAACAATTAAATGGAAAACTCTATGCAAACAGGAATTTCCACTCCCTCCGGCACAGGAACAGAAAAGAATTTCAAATATTCTATGGGCAGTGGAGGAGTGTATAAGGAAATGGGAAGAGAGTCTCGATAAGGCTAAAGTATATAAAAAGGTTTTGATGAAGCATCTTTTTACATATGGGCCGGTGGGATTTAATGAAATTAGTAATATAAGATTAAAGAAAACTGAAGTAGGAATGATACCCGATATATGGAATGTAAAAAGTATATGTGATGTTGCAACCATTGATTATGGAATATCAGAAGCTGTTTCACAAAATACAGATCCTTCTATTGGTTGTCCAATTTTAACAGGGGCAAATATTACTTTGTATGGGAAATTAGATCTTTCAAAGCAGGTTTATATTGAACCACCAAAACAAGAACGTTTTTTTCTAAAAATTGGAGATTTGTTATTTAATTGGCGTTCAGGAAGCCCTGAACATGTCGGAAAAACTGCTATATTTAATTTGAATGGAATTTACACTTATGCTTCTTTTATACTTAGAATTCGAACCTCTAAAGAATTGTTAACAGAATTTGGTTATTTTTTGTTAAATTATATGAGATCTAATAAGTATTTATCGAGAGATATGTCTCAGCAGGTAAACTTCAAGATGAACGCTAAAATTTTTAGAGAAATTAAAATTCCTTATCCACCCCTC
The DNA here is from genome assembly GCA_937888925.1 of uncultured Synergistia bacterium. The sequence goes on from CALARM010000648.1 coordinate 19,973, forward strand.
GAAGAACAACAAAAAATCGCCCATATCCTATCCACCCTTGACAAAACCATAGAGACAGCAGAAACCCACAGAAAAACCCTTCAATCCCTCAAAACCCGGCTCCTCAATGACCTCCTGTCAGGCAAAAAACGTCTCCAATAAATTATGAACCGGGAAAATTTCTTTTTATTGCTTTATAACTTATCATATGATAAAATTATCCTAAAGGAGACTTTATAAATCAAATCTATGAATGAACGGATAGTTAATGAATTTTTAGCTGAATTTAAAGAAATAGTTTTGAGTGGGTATTTTTATCTGGTTCCAAGAGAGAAAAATATAGAAGGACTAATAAGTCTTGGTATTAACAGACAACAGGTTAAAAAAGAAATACTGGATTTGACTTATAAAAATTATTATCAGGGACCTGTAATTGATAAAGATATTACTTATAAAGGAGATATCTGGATCTTTGGAAAAGATATTAACAATATTCAAACTTACATCAAATTAAAAATTGAGATAAAGACCGGTAAAAAAATTGCCAGATGTATATCTTTTCATCCTGCGGATTTTACTATAAAATTTTCTCTTTAGATCGGAAGAGCACACGTCTGAACTCCAGTCACGAGTGGATCTCGTATGC
>CALARM010000649.1 GCA_937888925.1 uncultured Synergistia bacterium
AAAATTACCAGAGAAGTTCAGGGAATTTATGATACTATAGAAAAAATTCCTCCTGGATCAAAAGTACTTATATCTTTTGATTATGATCCTCAGACAAAACCTGAATGTCATCCTATGACTATAGGACTTATAACACATCTCTTCAGGAAAAATTTGAAGGTTGTCGGTATTGCTCTGTGGCCCGCAGGTTCGGCACTTGGTGAACAGGTTCTTATAGAGAAATCAAAGGAATTCAATAAACAGTATGGTACTGATTATGTATTTCTGGGATATAAAAGCGGCGGTGATGTAGTTATACAGAAACTCTGCACCAATTTTCGGGATACCTTTCCTGCCGATAGTAAAAATGAACCACTCGATAAATTCCCTGTAATGAATAATGTTAACCGTCTGGCTGATTTTGCGGCGGTGTTAAGTCTTTCTTCCGGCGATCCAGGTCTTAAACAGTGGACAATAATAGGTCATGAACAGACAGGAGTCCTTGTCGCAGGAGGGTGCACCGCAGTAAGTGCTCCGGAATTTTACCCTTATCTTGATGCAAAACAGATGTTCGGCCTTCTCGGAGGTATGAAAGGTGCATCCGAATATGAAACTCTCCTTGAACTCAAAGGTCAGGCCTCGGCAGGTATGGGAGCACAGTCTGTTGTTCATATGGTAATAATTTTATTTATCATACTGGCCAATATAAGTTATTTCTACGAAAAAAAGAAACAGAAACTCGGTATAGTAGATTAAGTAAGGAGGCATTTGTTTATGGTAATGAATATGGCAATTGTATGGCCTACTAATATAGAAAATGTTGGGATATGGGTTGCCGCCTTTCTGACACTTTGTATTTACAGTTTCCTTTATAAAGATAATCCCTTTTATAAATTTGCAGAATACCTTTTTGTCGGAGTTTCAGCCGGATACTGGGTAGCCATGCAATATTATAATTCTCTGAAACCAAATCTTATAGATAATCTCGCCATTGGTTTTCAAAAATTTGATTATCATCTCTGGTATATAGTTCCCGGCATACTGGGTATAATTATGCTTCTCAGACTTGCCCCCAGCATCGCCTGGATAAGCCGGTGGTCACTGGCATTTGTTGTGGGACTATCAGCAGGAATTAACCTTATAGCATATCTTCAGGGAAATGCCATAGCTCAGATTAAAGGTACAATGATACCTCTCTGGGTTATGAGTCCTGACGGTGATATACTCAAATCTCTCTGGTTATCTTTCTGTAACTGGGTTATCGTTGGAGGAGTGTTCTGTGGCCTCATATACTTTTTCTTTTCTGTAGAACACAGGGGAGTTGTAGGAGGCATATCGAGGATAGGCATATATTTTCTTATGATTTCTTTCGGCGCTTCTTTCGGTTACACGATTATGGCCCGTATATCTCTTCTCATAGGAAGAATGCTCTTTTTACTGGGAGACTGGTTACAATTGATAAGGTAACATGAAAAAAAGAAAAAAAGAAAGGGATGACAAGTCCAGGCTATCTGTCATGCTGGCCTGGACTTTCAACCCTTTAAGAACTAATTTACAGCAGGTGCTGATTATAATATTTCTTGGATCTTTCTTCTGTGCGGCAGTGTACTGGAATTTTAAAGATATTTTTTTATGTATCCTTTCAATGGTAATTTTTATATGTTCTCTGAACAGTATGTTTTTCCCGACCGGTTATATACTGGAAGATGAGAATATTATAATAAAAAATATATTTTATACTCAAAAATTTCCATGGAATAGATTTCGCAGATATGTTCGGACAGGTAAAGGAGTTTTTCTGTCTCCTTATCTGAAACCATGCACTATGGATAATTACAGAAGCATACATCTTCTGTGTGATAAAGATAAAGAGGGAGACGTTTTAGATATTGTGAAGGAGAAATTGGCTTGCAAATAACAGAGGAAGATAAAAAGCTTATGGAAAAACTGGCCTCTCTTGTAGTGTCCCGAAGACTTACTGCAATGGCTGTTTTTTTTCTGGAATCTTCAAAGCCTCTGAGTTTTATCGGCAGTCAGTTTCTTGTTTTTATGCAGCCTTTTATTCAGTCATTTTTTAATTTTAAAGAATATGACAGAATAGCCGCTTTAATGGAAGATAAAGAGAATGTGGAATTACTTATACAATATATAGAAGCACAGGAATCAGGGAAAAAAAATAAAAATTGAGCATCTTTTGTGTAAATTTAAGGTACAGGAAATTTTATTGTTTTAAGGTTAAGGGTGTTGGGTTAAGAATATTAAACCTGAAACTTAGAACCTGATCTGACCGTGAATAAGGCTTTTACAGAGGTTTATAAAAAAATTATGACAGAGCCAAAAATTTAATGTGGAGGTAAGTTGATGAACATTAAAAAAGAAGAAATCACAAGTATTCTCGCCACAGATTGTGGCAGTACTACCACAAAGGCCATACTCATAGAAAAAAGAGGCGATGAATTTCGTCTGATTGTAAGAGGCGAAGCGCCTACAACTGTTGAAGCTCCCGTAGAAGATGTAACGCAGGGAGTATTGAATGCAGTAACAGAAGTGGGTGAACTGGCAGGAAGACAGATATTGGACGGAAATGGAATAATAAAACCTAAAAAAGGAGATAAAGGCGTTGATATTTATATCTCTACAAGCAGTGCCGGCGGCGGACTTCAGATGATGGTAGCAGGAGTCGTGAAAAATATGACTGCAGAAAGTGCTGCCCGTGCCGCTCTCGGCGGCGGTGCCATCGTAATGGATACCCTTGCCACAAACGATAAACGTTTACCACATGAACAGATACAGAGGATTCGTAATTTACGACCTGATATGATCCTTTTATCAGGCGGTGTGGACGGAGGCACTGTTTCCCATGTAGTGGAACTGGGAGAAATTATAGCAGCAGCAAATCCGAGGCCAAGGCTCGGTATTTCCTATCAGCTCCCTGTTATATATGCAGGTAATGTGAATGCCAGAAAAGAAATAGAAAGACTTCTTGGAGAAAAAACTGCTCTTGATATTACAGATAACCTGAGACCTACAATGGAAAGAGAAAATTTAATGCCTTCAAGGCTTAAAATTCAGCAGCTTTTCCTTGAGCATGTTATGGCACAGGCTCCGGGATATAAAAAACTTATGGCTATGACGGATGTGGATATAATGCCCACACCTGCTGCAGTAGGTGATATTATGCAGAGAATATCGGAACAATACGGTATTCAGGTTGTGGGAGCAGATATAGGAGGAGCTACAACAGACGTGTTCTCCGTATTTAGAGGTGTATTTAACAGAACTGTAAGTGCAAATCTGGGTATGAGTTACAGCATATCAGAAGTATTTGCAGAAGCAGGTATGGAAAATGTTATGAAATGGGTTCCTTTTGATATGGATGAAAGGGATCTGAGAAACAGAATAAAAAATAAAATGATAAGACCCACTACAATACCGCAGGTTCTGGATGAGCTGGTAGTGGAACAGGCCATATGCAGAGAGGCCCTCAGAATCTCCTTCGAACAGCATAAAGCTCTGGCTGTAGGACTGAAAGGCGTTCAGCAGGAAAGAACTATTGCGGATATATTCAGCCAGAGTACAGGCGATGAAAGTCTCGTAGATGTTATGAGTCTTGATATGATTATAGGTAGCGGCGGAGTTCTTTCTCATGCACCCAGAAGATGTCAGTCTGCCCTTATGATGATGGATGCCTATCTGCCTGAAGGCATAACGGAACTTACAGTAGACTCAATATTTATGATGCCTCAGTTAGGTGTTCTTGCAAAGGTCCATCCTGAAGCGGCAACACAGGTGTTTTTGAAAGATTGCCTCATACGTATCGGAACATGTATTGCCCCTGTAGGAAAAGCGAAAGAAGGTAAAACAGTTCTCAAAGCAAAATTAAAAATGCCGGGCGGTAAGGAAGAGGAACTTGATCTCAAGTATGGAGATTTAAAAGTCATACCTCTCGAAGTGGATACAAAAGCAACGGTAGAATTGCACCCGGTAAAAGGTTTCGATGTAGGAGAGGGTAAAGGACAGCCGAAATCTAAAGAAATAAACGGCGGTGTCGTTGGTATTATCTTTGATTGCCGCGGCAGACAGCCTTTTGACCTGCCGAAAGATAAGAAAAAGAGAATAGAAAAATTACAGGCCTGGATAGATGCTATGGATATATATCCGAGACAGGGTGTTCTTGCAAGATAAATCAGGTAGGGG
>CALARM010000650.1 GCA_937888925.1 uncultured Synergistia bacterium
ACTGTCTGTTATTTTCATATATGGTTGTGACCGCTCCGGTCATGCCTGTTAGTTAGGAATAGAAATAAAATAATTGTCTCAAATGATATATTTTGCATTGTAGGGGCAGGTTCTAAACCCGCCTAATATGAGACAGTTAATAAGTTTTCATTCCTAAGTAATTTCCAATTCTCTGGCAAGGTTTAACATTTCATCAAGCATCTTCTTGAAATAAGGACATTTCTGATATGCCTTTTCCGGATCAAGTTTAGAAAAAAGGTCTTTTCCATGAACAGGTTTTTTATATTTTTTCTTAAGTTTTTCCCAGTAAAGCTTCTCCAATAACTTGGCCGGAGGATTATAAAAATTAATTTCTTCAGGAGTTTTAACTTTACCTGGTAAAGTCTTTTGTATCTCAAGGGGAAAAATAGATGGATCACTCAATAACCATGACTCAGTTTCATGGACAGCAAAAAATTGCATAAATTTACGATGATTAACTTTTTCTTCCAGGAGCTTCTTTCCCCAGGTATAACGATCTGATGCAGTCTTTTTGTTCTCCGGATAACTCATAGCCCTATAGAGATCAAGAAGTGATATTACAGCAATTACATCTTTATCTTTATCCAGATACATATGTGCTTTTTTCTTAACATCATCAATTAACTCCGCACACCCTTCAAATCTTACAATTTTTATCCCCACAGGTTTTTTTAGTTTTTTATCCAGCCAGCGTTTAATGAATTCAGAAAGTGCTATTTTTTCCGTATACCCCTCTACAAACATTACAAATTTCATTACATTTCCTCCAGTTCACCTGATCTGTATAAAGAACCCAAGGAATATCCCTTTAACCAGTATTTCAATTCTTCTCCATCAATGGTTTTTAAAATTGTTTCTCCATTTTCCCACTTTGTTACTGTTATCGTCGGGGTGACATCTTCAAAAGCATCAAGGAGCTGAGTAGAATGAGTTGTAAAAATTACCTGTGCTCCTCTTTCAGAAGCTTCAACAGCATATTCTGCTATAACTGGAAGCATGGATGGATGTAAATATGTGGCTGGCTCGTCTATTGCAATAACCGGTGCAAGATAAGGTGAAGCAAGAACTGTCAATAGAAAAAGAAAATGTAATGTCCCATCAGAAATATCACTGGATGAGGTTGTCTGGTTCAGGGTTTTCCATCTTATTCGAATCTGAATCCTCTGATCTGCTGCAGGAGGGAAAACCAGTTCTTCAAAATCATTACTAAAAGCATATCTCATAGCCATATCTATATCCTCTTTGAAGTTACGGTCAGATGTATAAAGAGTATGTAGAACGGTTATGAGGTTTTGCCCGTCAGTGTCAACATGTTTTTCATAACGTGCGACAATCGGCTGACGAATCTTCGCTTCCTGGTTTACATTTATATTGTGATATATAGCCCAGGATGAAAGCTGTTTTTGAATTGCTGAGATATAGTTATTTTTTGTAAATGTGCCTGAAGTCTTAGAAAATAACGTTTCTTCTTCCGGCAAATTTTCCTGTTCTATATAATTCATTTCCTTTTCATAAAATAATCTGGCTTTAAAACCATCTCTTTGAAGAAGATCAAATGTCTCATTTTCCTGTCCGTTATCAGGAAGATTAACTAAAAATCTTTCTTTCTCTATCTGAAAGTTACTGGTTGTACCGAGTCTTGCCATATAAACCTTATAGGAGAAACTATTACCTGCTGTATTCTCATTCTCTTTAAAAGTTAAAGCACGGATATTAAAAGAAATTTTATCCATGGATCCATCCCATACCAGAGAGCCCATCCCTCCTGAATGCTGTACAGATTTTCCTAATTGTCCCCTGGCAGAACTACCAATAAGCTCCAGCAGTCGTAAAAGATTGGATTTCCCCGTACCATTAGGCCCAATAACAATATTTAATTTTCCCGGTTGCCATATAACATTTTTAAGAGAACGAAAACCTTTAATCTCTAAATGATTTATTTTTATACCTTTTATTATATCAGCTTCTCTATGTAAAATTTCTAAGACTTTTTTACTCCGGGGATCTTTAACTTCCTGTAATTCTTGTTCCTCTGAAATTCTATTAACTCCTTCTTCTTTCTGCCCTTCAAGTTCTCTATGAATATCAAGAGCTTTCATATTATATTCAAAAGCTCTGTTAAGATCTCCCTTTTCATTATAGATAACACTGATATTAAATAACTGTCTGGCTTCTCCAGGACGGTCACCGATATCTTTATAAATATACAGAGCCTGCTGGAAGTATTTAAGAGCTTCGTCAGGCTCTTTTTTAGAACGGTAAATACTACCGATATTACCTAGAGTAGTTGCTTCAGTCTGCCTGGAACCTACTTTTTTGTTAATTTCTAACACCTTCCAGTAACAGTTTAAAGCTTCCTCAATCTCTCCTTTATTACTGTAGATAAGCCCAATATTTCCTAAATCCTGAGTTTCACCCAGGAGGTTTCCTATTTCTATGTCAATATCCAGTGCCTGTTGAAAGTGTTTTATAGCTTCATCAAGATCTCCTCTGGTTCGATAAATACTACCAATATTGGTTAAAGCAGTTGCTTCATCCTGGCGACATCCACTTTCTCTACTAATATCTAAAGACTGTCGAAGATAGTTTAGTGCTTTATCATACTCTCCTCTTTTACTGTAAATGACACCTATATTCCCTAACTGATTGGCTTCACCATGACGATATGATATGTCTCTGGAAATATTCAGAGCCTGATTATAATATTCAAGAGCCTTTTCAGTTTCTTCTCTATCACTATAAATCGAACCAATATTGGCCAGAGTAATAACTTTACCTTTACTGGCTCCTGTGGTTCTAACGATTTCCAGAGCCTGTAAGTTGCATTTCAAAGCATCGTCAAGTTTTCCTTCGGAATGATAAATCGTACCGATATTACAAAAAGCAGTTGCTTCACCTCCACGGTACCCGGTCTTTTTATAAATATCCAACGCTTTCTGGTAATAATCTAGAGACTGATAAATCTTTCCTTTAAGCTTATAAATGGAACCTATATTACCTAAATCGGTGGCCTCTCCTTCAAGATTTCCTACTTGTTTATCAAGATCCAGAGCCTGGTTATAGTATGCCAACGCTTCTTCAAGAAAACCTTTATCACGATAAACATGACCTATATTAGTTAGAGCAGAAGCCTGTCCCTCAGAATAATGTGCTTCTCCGGTAAATTCCAGGGCATCCCTGTGGCTTTCCAGAGCTTTGTCAGGTTCTCCTGTGTCCTGATAAATAAGACCCATATTATCAGAAACAGCAGCTTTAAATAAAATAACTATATCTTTATAAAGTTCCTTAACAGCTCTAAGCTCTGTCAGAGTTAATATCTGATTGTAATATTCCCGGGCTTTATGTAAATTTCCGATATGATAATAACAATTGCCGGCAATATTAGCAAAATACATTTTTTCAATCGGCCCTGATGACATAATATTTACAATGCCATAGTCTTCGATTTCTTTAATGGCTTTTTGATAATTTTCTTCTTCCGTATATTTGAATATATTGTTTAAAAATTCTATCATTTGCGGGATATTCAGATAATTTATACCTTTGACAAACCAGGATGTATGTGTAGCACTGGATAATTTCTGTGCATTTTCTTCTGTTTCTAACAGGTTAATCATATATTTATAAAGATCATCAGGTATTAAATACAATCCTGTACGCTTAAAATTAATTTTTCCCTTGTTTATATCTTTATAAAGATGTAAATCATTCTTATAAAGTACATCATATACTTCCTCGTATTGTTTCTTAATAGAAATAAAGACTCTGTCTACAATTAGACCTGTCAGTTTCTCTTCTTTTTCATATTTTTCAGGAAATCTAAAATCTATAGTTATTATACCTTCTTCTATGGAAAGACTCTGAACATAATGATGACACCACCAGTGATATTTACTTTCCGCAGGTATATCTACTGTTGCAAGTATATCAGGGTTTACCCTTCTATAATCGGCATCAAGTTCATCCCCCAGCCGAATTAATGCAGCCAGTAGTGGAAGTCTGATAGTTTTCCCTGCTAACTTTACAGATTTTAAAGTATTAATATCCAATTTTCTATGATATTTTGCCACATCAGCAATAAAATCAACATAATCTTTACAATTTTCCAATCCGAAAGAAAATCCCGAATTATTATCCAAACTCGCTATTATTGCTTTCGCACTTGCTTCATTGTGATTTTTTCTGATTATTTCTAATTCGTCTTTTGTGTAATCATCCTTTTTAGACAATCCGGCATATACCGGGAATTGCATACCTATATCATGTAAATATATCGCAGCAAGCAAAATAAAGCGTTCTGCTTCACTCAGGATAGAACTTTTAACCTGAAGTAATTGTTCCAGACATTCAATTATTCTTTTAGAATGTTCCAGACCATGATCCGTATACCATCTGTGAAGAGGTTTACTCCAGTAAAATTCTACTTTTTCTTCCACTAAACTCAGACAATTTTTGAATTTCTTTTGCTTCAACTTAAAACAACTCATAATAACACTTCCTAAAAGGTATTGTTTATTAACTTTTTATTAAAAGAATTACTCAATTTTTTTAAAACTTTATGTTTATTAAATAAAACTCATTGACGGTCATGTTCTTTCAAAGCTCTTCTGTCATCAATACTACCCGATTCCAGTAATCTATCAAGTAAATTCATAGCCCGTAGTTTTATTTCATTATTTAAAGCATGTGTATACATTACAAGTAGAATTTTTACTATATCTTCTCCACTGATATAATTACTACTTTGCATATTATACAACCCATCACCTACTTTATTTATTACACATTCCACTACGTCCAAGGCTACATCTTCATCAGTCTTTGCTCTATCCTGCATATATTCTACTAAAGGAGAATAATTTTCATGCAGAGCAGGTGATTCAAGAAAAGCATAGATAAAATCTTTTAAATTTTTTACAGGTTTACTTTTTAAATGTCTAAAACAATTACCTATTTCTTCAAGAACCTGTTTTTCTGACGATTGGAAAAAATAATTCATCAGATAAGTCTTACATATTTCCCGAAAATCATCAAATTCCATATTATGAGAAAAAACTTTTACTGCTCCTACTTTCATACTAACAGTACCAGACATCACCTTTTCAACTAAAGTTCTTGCCTCAGGATTCTTAAATAAAGCTATACAACAAAGCCTGGCACCCGCTTCCTGATTTACACTATCTTCACTTTCTAATAAAAGTTCTATATAAGGCCTTATTCTCTTGAATTCTTTTAAGGAATAATAAAGGAAATAATGAGTGACATAAAAGTCCAGTAATTCAGGATGTTTTTTAATAATTTCTTCAAAAACATCAATACTTCTGGAAATATTATATTGTATTAAATATTGTAGAATTTCAATTACACATACAAGTACGGGAATAGAAGGATCATTTTTAATATGATTGACTAAATCAAAAACAGTTTCAACATCAGGCGGAGTTCTAAGTAAAGCAGAACGGCAATAAGCATTTATAGCTCGACCTCTTATAGTAGTATGATAATCTGAATATTTATAAATTTCTTTATTCGTTTCTTGCCAAGGTAATTCTTCTTGAGCATTATTAATAGCATAATTCCAAAGAATAGTCATAATATCATCGGGTATAGTATGTGTAATTTTTTGATTAATCGCTGAATATAAAACACTACGTATTTCTAATTCCTGATGGTTTGAATAACGTCTGGCAAGATCATAAATATATTCGCCTGTATTTTCCACATTCCCAAGCCCAATAAGAATAGCTCTAAGATAATGATAAGAAATTCCTTCATCGAATTTACTTACCAGATGGTAAAAACGTTCCGGATCTTTTTCAACCTCTTTTATCATAACACCGGATAATTCATAGACACCACCTTTTAACAAATCTCCTGATAAAGAGTCATAATTATCATTGTACTTATGCATGGCACGAAGCCAGTCTTCATCAGTCATTTTTGAAATAGAGTCAGGAGGAATAGGTGGTGCAACAAAACCACCATATATCCTTTTCAGTTCTGGCTTTTTAAATTTAGGAAATTTTCTTTTTAATTCTTCAAAACGCTTTCTTCCTTGTAGACTTAAATGTTCTTCCGGAATAAAACCGCCTAAATTCCGTGCTGTCCGGCCTTTATCTTTAATGTTTTTCTTTTCCCATTCTGTTTCATAATTTAATAATAATTCTTCAAGTTTTTCTTGATATTCCTTAGTCAGATATGGAAATACAGTATTAATAAGTAAAAAACTATCATAGTAATTATCACCAACATAGAAACGCCTGTTATCACCTGTAAGATAATTATATATTTCTTCAAAATATTGTTCCGATGCTGCCAGAAATCCTTTAATCAAAATACGATGAAAAACCATCCAGTCACTGTTAATTAAATCATTCATCAAATTACGAAAATATTCAGGTTTGTCAGTTGCAACTTGAGCTACAGCTTCTGCCAAAGTTTTTGCAAAGTCTATATTAGGATGATTTGCTTGTTTTTCATACCAGTAATCAGAGAATAAATAATCGTTTTTATATATGTTTGTTACCTGATCATATTCAAGAAAAACAAGTATTTTTTGTATAAGAGGTATAAAATTGTCTATAAAATCTTTTGAGTTGTTCTTAGCTATATCCCTGATCAAAGTTGTTTCTGTATTATAAAAAAGCTCATGTTGGATTTTATTACTATTGATAGAATTTTGAATTCTTTTATCCATGTCTTTATTTTGTCTATCAGTTTCAATATAATCAAATATTTTATTCAATCTCGTATCAAATATTACTTTAAGTATATAACATGCTGCATTTGGATTTGATTTTATAATATTTCTAAGACATGAATTAATATGCTGAATATAAGGTTCTTGTTTGATTATATTAACCAGTATATCAAGAGCTTTTTTTATGTTCCAATCACTTAACTCATCCAGACAAAACATAATTAAATTATTCCATAACATTGAGTTACCGGCATAAGGATAAAGTATGTTGATTATCGTTTCAGGTGAATGTGATATGGCAGATTTAAAGTACCATCTTAATTCATGAAGTAAAAAATCCTCGTCTTTTTGTAACATAGAAGGAATGATCTCTGGCAAAAACAATTTAAACCATTTTGGATTTTCCATTGCCCAGGGAAGAAATGCTTTCTGAAACTTCCTGTCATCCATCATTTTAGTAAGTAAGCTTAACTCTTCAGGATACGGATCTGATGAATTTGCAAGCCATTCCAGAATAAGACGATAAAGGTGAGAACGTAAATTCTTTGCATAAATCAACTTAGATAATTCAAGAAGGTATGAGGAAAAATCAGACGTCCGTAAATAACTGAGAATTTGTATAACCTGTGAACGGCTAAATAATCCCTGTTCACTTGGAAGGATTTCAGTAGAAATAGATAAGCCTTTTGCTACAAAGTTTCTAGCATAACAATAATCAAAAAACGTACTATGAAAAAACGAATATAAAATACCTGACTTAATTAAGATACCTTCCCTCTGTAAGTAAATTACTGCATCAATATAATTATCCATTACACCTTCTGGTGCAGACAATTGTTTATTTCTATGCATATATTCTACTAAATAATATATAGCATCACTACGTTCTTTCTTTGGAGGTGCATAATCATATGTTTTTAGAATAAAATAACTCCAAAGTTCAGAATATAAACCCTGTAAACTTTTAAAACTTAACGATGTATAATTGTCATTTCCAGATAACTTCTGGTAGATTTTATAGAAAATAGCTAGATAAAGCGGAACTTTTACAAGTTCTTTAAGTGCCGGAGATAAAATATTAAATTCAATACCAATTTTAGTAAGAACTTTATTAATTTCTTTATCCAACAATGGTTTGAGAGTGAATTCTTTATCTACTTTAATAGAAGAAAGCTTTGGATCTGTATGCAGGTCGAAAATTCGGCAGGAAGTAATAATTATAAGGCCAGGTATATTTCTTAATCTACTTATAAGATCAAGTAATAAATCCAGAGTATTTTGATCTCTGGAAAGTGACATAGACAGAGCATCTATCTGATCTATAATAACTACTGCTATGGGATTAATCATTTGAGACATTATATTTTCTACGTCATCTGGAAGGCCAAGTTCTTTAAAAAGTTCTTCTCTCTTTGAAATAGATTTTATCCGATCAGATTTAATACCAAGCACAGGTACCCCTTCATTTTCAAGTGTTATCAGTAAATCACGCATTATTACAGATTTTCCTCCACCTGGTATATCATATAAAATAGCAAAATTTTCTGCTTTTTCAATCTTTTTAATCCACTCTATAATTTCAATGATTTCAGGTCTGTCCAGATGAATTCCATCTATAAGATCAAGCTGACGAAGATAGGAACTTGCATCATAAAGAGACTTAGAAATATCGCCGGAGCTTAAAGGAGTTTTAGGATAAATACCTTTCTGGGAAAGCCAGTTTAATATATCATATTTTCTTAATATACTTCCATAGCAACCTGAATCGTCAACTAAATCTAAAAGTATTGAATCCGTTTTTTCCGGATGAGAAAATTTTTCTTGTAACCAATTTTTGATATCTCTTTTTATATAATCCAAAGGCAATTTTTCAAGATATAATTTTTTACAGAATTTAAATAGCTCATCATCATCAATAGTCAAAGATATTTTTATTTTATCCCATTCTTCTTTTACTTCATCCGTACATAGACGCGTAAAAAAATCTTTTACATCTACTGCTGCTTTTATCGCCTTACCACATGCTTTGTTAAAAAATAGAGATTCACTCTCTGTAGTTAAAATTATTTGTTTTAATTCATTGCTTCCCAGATCAGTACAATATTGTTTATAAAATTGAGTTATTATACCTTCAGAAATAAGTTTTGATGCCGTCCAACTGCCACCACCTGGAGCTGCATGTTTTGCCTGATGGTACAAACGTTTTCCATTCTTATCAATTACTATATAATCATCTACATAAACAGGTAATGAATCGTCTCCCGGCATAAAAGCAGTTGAAACCGCTTGAAGCTTTATTCCAGAATTTTCGCCCGATAATACATCTCTAATTTCGTAAATTACGGCAAAATCTTCATATCTATTACCATATTTAGTAGAGCAACCACCTGCTCGTGGCATAATAATTATCCTCCAAAGTAAATAAAATCATAAAAATTTTAAAATTCTTATAATCATCTATTTAACAATTCCATTTTCTCTGTGCTACTTCCCGATAGAAGACCAATCATACTTCCCTTCAATAAGCCCATTCCTGTATTTTTTTGCCTCACCCAGGGCACCAGTTCCCACAGAGGAGCAATACTCAACACAACACCATCATTCAGGTCTGGTTCCAGATAAAGTTTGACTGGCTCTATCAAGTTTTTTTAATCAATCAGTTCAGAAATAAAAGCCTCTTCCTTATCTACTTCATTCTCTTCATCTTTCATGCACATCCAGAGTTATCTCTGTTATTTTAACTGTACACACTAAAGGTGTCCATACTTTTCTTCTTCAGCATATCCTTATAGATTTACGAAGATTAGAAGAAATTACTTCCAAAATTTTATTTTTTCCTTTTTCACCAGGTCTCTCTTAAATAAATATTTAATTGTAAAAATTCCCATTTAGACAAATGCCATATTATCTAGTTTCCGTCTTACCCCTTCAGTCCTTAACCATCCATAACCTGCATAACTGAGAGTTTGAAGAAGTTTCTGAAAATCTTCCTCTGTCCAGATCGATTTACCTTCTCTGGTAAGAGATAATCTAATTTCTTCTTCTGTGGGTTCCCGATCTTTTGGGACTTTACCTGCATAAGGAGTATGAATTGTCAGGAAATTCTTTAAATAAGGCTTTGCCCTTTCATCCCAGTCTTTCTCCTCTGGGAATTCGTAATTCCATTTAAATTCCCATAATTTGAGAATTTTATCATAACTCCCCGAAATAGCATAAAGACTATCAGGAGATATGCTGATGGAACTCACATTATTAATATGTCCCTCAAAAGTTCTAATACATTTTCCAGTTTTTATCTCCCATAGCTGGATAGTATTATCATAACCTCCCGCTGAAATAGCATAAAGACCATCAGGAGATATACTGACAGATGTTACATTATCAGTATGCCCTTCAAAGATTTCAATACATTTTCCAGTTTTTATCTCCCACAGTCTGAGGGTTTTATCCCAACTTCCCGAAATAGCATAAAGACCATCAGAAGATATGCTGATAGAACTCACATTATTAGTATGCCCCTCAAAAATTCTAATACACTTTCCAGTTCTTATCTCCCATAGCCTGAGGATTTTATCCCAACTCCCCGAAATAGCATAAAGACCATCAGGAGATATACTGATAGAATTCACAGAAGAAGCATTCCCTTCAAATCTCTTCAGGCATTTTCCACTTTCTATCTCCCATTGCCGGATAGTATTATCATGACTCCCCGAAATAGCATAAAGACCATCAGGAGATATACTGACAGAATGCACAAAAGAAGTATGCCCTTCAAAAATTCGAATACACTTTCTTGTTTTTGTATCCCATAGCCTGAGGGTTTTATCGCTACTCCCCGAAATAGCATAAAGGCCATCAGGAGATATACTGACAGATGTTACACAATCAGTATGCCCTTTAAAGATTCTTAGACATTTTCCCATTTTTATATCCCATAACCGGAGGGTTTTATCCCAACTCCCCGAAATAAAATAAAGGCCATCAGGAGATATACTGACAGATGTCACCTTATTAGTATGTCCCTTAAAATCTTTAATAAACCATCCAGAAGAAATACCGCATCTTATCCCATTTTTACCTGCCTGACCCCATAGGTTCAAAGCCTTTTCTGATTCTTTATATCCTGGTAATTCCATTCCTGATTTTATAAAATCTGCCGCTTCTTTTATAGAATTTATTTTAAAATATTTTTCAGCATTATCCATAAAAGTTTTAAAATTTTCCGCATTCTTTTTTATTTCTATATAACTTTGAGGTTTAGCCACAATAAATGACATATCTTGTCCGCTTCCTAATTCCCATAGTCGGAGGGTATTATCAGAACTTCCTGAAAGCGCATAAAGACCATTGGGTGATATACTGACGGCTTTTACTAAATGACTATGCCCCTCAAAAGTCCTAATACACTTTCCTGTGTTTATATCCCATAACCGAAGAGTTTTATCTCCACCTGAAATAACATAAAGACCATCAGATGATATACTGACGGATTCCACATTAGCAGTATGTCCCTTAAATATTCTAATACATTCTCCAGTTTTTATATCCCATAACCGGAAGGTTTTATCCCAACTTCCTGCTGAAACAGCATAAAGACCATCAGGTGATATACTGACAGATTTAGCATAGCCTTTATATCCTTCAAATGTTTTAATACATTTTCCAGTTTTTATTTCCCATAGCCGGAGAATGTAATCATAACTTCCCGGAAGAACATAAAGTCCATCAGGTGATATACTGATAGATAATACCGAATTAGTATACCCCTCAAAAATTCTTAGACACTTTCCAGTTTTTATATCCCATAATCTGAGAGTTTTATCCCTACTTCCCGAAATAGCATAAAGGTCATCGGGTGATATACTGACGGCTTCCACCTTATCAGTATGACCCTCAAAAATTCTTAGACACTTTCCAGTTTTTATATCCCATAATCTGAGAGTTTTATCATGACTTCCCGAAATAGCATAAAGGCCATCGGGTGATATCCTGACAGATAAAACAAAATCAGTATGCCCTTCAAAGATTCTGATACACTTTCCTGTTACTATATCCCATAGACGTAGAGTATGATCACAACTTCCTGAAAGCGCATATAGGCCATCAGGAGATATACTGATGGAAGATACAGAATAAGTATGTCCCTTAAAGATTCTTACAGACATTCCATTCTTTATTTTCCTTGATTTCTGCAATAGCTCATCCAATTCATATAATTGAATGGATTTTGCACGAACTTCTTCAAATTCGCTTACAGCCGCTTCCCCATCTCTTCTTTCCATATGAACAAGACCAAGAAAATAATTTACTATAATATCATCAGGATGATTCTTTTTTACCTCTTTCAATTGCCTAATCATTTCAATATCTGTTATTCTCCCACTTCTCCATAAAAGAAGATTCCTATTGCAGGTTAAATAAGGATGAGATTTCTCTTTTTTCAGAGCATCATTTAGTATATTTTCCGCTTCATTTGCTTTGCCAAGATCTATAAGAGACACAGCAAGATTATTAATACTATCAGAAAGAAGTTCTGCCTCTCCAGGATTCTCTCTCGCATAACTCTCTCCGACTACTTCCCTATAAATATTTACAAGCTCTGCTCTTGCTTCATCGCAATTCCGAAATCTCTCAGAAGGCTTTTTCTTTAGACACTTTAATATAAAATCTGACAGAGAGCGAGGGATGTCACTGTTTATCTCTTGAGGATTTGTAGGTTCTACACTGGTATGACGTATTTTGAGAACAAAAATATCCTCTCCATCTTCATCAAATGGCCTCTCTTCACAGCATATCTCAAAGAGCATTACACCGAAAGCATATATATCACTACTTGGGCCAAGTATTCCATATTTGTCCCACTGTTCTGGAGGCATATAGGCAGGTGTACCTACCACTCCTTCTTTAAACATCATCGTTCTGGTAACACCAGATTTTTTACTCTCCGTAATGTCAACTCCAAGAGTGGCTAATCCAGAGGCAACCCCAAAATCAGTGATTTTTATCTCACCTGTAGAAGTCATAAGGCAATTGGCAGGTTTTATATCTCTATGAATAAGTCCCTTCTTATGAGCATAAGAAAGTCCATCAAAAAACTGAATTGCAAGGTCTATTATCTCTTTCCATTCCCAAACTTTTCCAACTTCAAGCCAATTCTCAAGGCTTCCTCCTTCTATAAACTCTGAAAATATACGGGGAAGACCTCCAAGATCACGGACATAATAACAGTTTACTATATGAGGGTGAAGTCCAAGATTTACCCAACCCTCACATTCAAAGATAAAATTTTTTCTATGAGCTTTATCTCTGCACAATTCTACTTTAAGAGATTTTACTGCAAGGTATTCATTCCACCCTTTATGGTAAACCTTATAAACTTTGCCAAAAGCTCCTTCACCCAAAACATCTGTTACTTCATAGAAATTAAGTATTAAATCTCCCAATTCCCAATCTTCTTTTACTCCTGCTTCAGCATCTGCCAGGATTTTCTGGTCTATCTTTCCATAACCATAAGTCAGAGATTTAGCTATTGTTTCTTCTATTCCAGTGGATTCTCTAAAAAATGTGGATTCAAACTGAGAACCTTTCAATAGAGTATTTTTTATATTATCATTGTTAGTCATACAAATAACTTTCTTTCAGTTATCATTTCTCTTTTAATTATTAACGACTACCTATACTATATTCTCCATCGCCTTTAGCATCTCTCCTCCATCTTTATATCTATAGCCGGTATCTCGTGAAAGAGCTTTATCAATTACTTCAGCAACAGATTCTGAAATATTCCTTTCAACAGCTCTGATAGGTTTGATTTTTCCCTGAAGAATTACTTTATAAGGATCTACCCCACAGGAAATATCCCATACAGTCTGTCCAGTCAGCATATGATAAAATGTAGCAGCTATTTCAAAAACATCTGTTACAGGATTTACATAACGATAATTTGTTATATGCTCTGGTGCCATATATGGAGGAGAACCACAAAAACTACCTGTAATAGTAATAGTCCTTTTAGTCATTCCAGCTTTAGTAAAATTCTTTGCTAATCCGAAATCTGAAATTTTGGCAATCCACTTACCTTGTTCACCAGAAAGAAGTATATTAGGAGGTTTAATATCTC
Organism: uncultured Synergistia bacterium; assembly: GCA_937888925.1. Next base: position 13,842 of record CALARM010000650.1, read on the forward strand.
TATGAACAAATTCTTTTTTATGTGCGAAAGCAAGTCCTTCAAGAGATTGAATCATTATAGGGATAGCATCGTTGATAGAAATTTTATTTCTCCCATTTACCATAAGATCCCATACTGAACCGACATCCATTATTTCCATAGCAAAATAGTAAATTCCATTATAATTACCAGTATCTATTATGGTTACTATATTAGGATGTTTAAGACTTTTAAGATTTTCAATCTCCCTTTCAAATAATCTAACCTTCAGGACATCAGGTGTTTGCGTCTGAAGCATTGTCTTTAATGCTACTTTTTTACCACTTTCATAATGTTCTGCAAGATAAACTGCTCCAAATCCACCTTTACCAATCATTTTTATTATCTTATATCCCATAAATTCAGAATATTCAGCATCTTTAGTTTTAATTTCTTCAATAAAAATCATCTTAGCAAAATCTTCAACAATTGCACTGATGTCATATTCTGCCTTATATTTTTTCTTTTTATTTTTCAAAATAATTTCAGTTAGATCACCGAATTCTATTTTTTTTGCTTTACTCTTATTATCTTTTTTTAATTTCTTTTTCGCTTTATTAGGAGCACTTATAGTCAATTTATTTTTTTCTTCAGCCTTTTCTCTACATTTTTTACACAAATATGAACCACCTACAAACTCCGATATTTTTTTTTCTTCCTCCGGTATCGCCAAATCACAATCCACACAGATAGCAGGTTTTTCAATTTTTACAAAAATCTCTGTATCACCAAGTTTCATAATATCTTTATCTTTAAGTTCAATATTTTCTGAATGAGTAGCATCTTCAGGTTTTATCCCTTTTCCCCTTCCTCCATATTTAATTCCATTTACAAAGCTTCCATTAAGACTACCCATATCTATAAGTGTTAAATAAGGAGGATTAATTTCAAGAATACAGTGATGTCTTGATAAAAACCTGTCCTTAGATAAATGAAAATGACAATCATTAGAACGGCCGATCAGAAAGATATCAGCTTCTTCAAATTCTTTTATCTCACCTTTCATTGGACCTGCTGTAACAGATAAAATAACTTTCATTCTATCCACCTTATGTATTGTTTGACTTAAACATTTTTTTAAATATATATTTATAATATTGCAAAAATTATACTATATAGTAAACGAAAATTAAACATTTAAAGCTATTTAATGAACCCAATTCCACACTTTTCTTCCTCAGTATAATACATTTTCCCACATTACCAACAATCGTTGTTACAAAAAATTGGCGTAATATACCTCTCTGAACTATTTTTTAAATTTCCAATTATTTCAACAAATACTATAAATATTCCTTTCCCACCAATCACATTTTACTATATCCCGGTCTGGAATTACAAGAATAATCAACCTCTTTAGAACGAAATACATCAAGACAATTTACTATCAATTAAAATTTTAGCAATTAAACATCTTAATTGACAAAATTAAAGAAAAATAGAGAAAATCGCAGAAAAACAAAGAAAAATAATTCTAATCCTTTTTAAATAGACTTGATTTTCTCATGGGCATATTTTAAAATACATCTTACTTAGCAATCAAACAATTAGACTGCCAAAAATTAAAGGAGGTTTGAATTATG
>CALARM010000651.1 GCA_937888925.1 uncultured Synergistia bacterium
TATAGAATTTCTGGAGAAGGAAAATGAAAAGAAGAAGCTGAGCAGAATGTATAAACTTCAGGAAGAACTCCGTAAATATGAGGAAATATTGAAACATTATGCAGACATGCAGATTGAAATAGACCTTGATGACGGTGTGTCAGTAAATTACGGGAAATTCGGGAAACTGCTTGCCGGGATTGGCTAAATAACTCAAAACCCAGAACCCTTCCATAACTTTCCATTTTATGATAATATAAAAAAAGAGGTGATAATTATGCACCATAATTTAGCAATGAAACTTGAAGAACGTTATACCTATAAAGATTATATAACCTGGAATGATAACCATTACTGGGAATTGATAGACGGAATAGCTTATCAGATGGCTCCGCCTAAGAGGAAACATCAGGATATATCATTTGAATTAAGCAGACAAATTGGAAACTATCTGGTAGGTAAGACATGTAAAGCATATGCGTCTCCATTCGGAGTCAGACTGCCTTTAGAGAATGAGCCGGATGAATATATTAAAGATGCCGTATTACCTGATATTGTTATAGTATGTGACGAAAAAAAACTGGATGATGCAGGATGCAGAGGGGCACCTGATTTAATAGTAGAAATACTTTCACCTTCTACCAGCAAAAGAGATATGGAAGATAAGAGAGATTTATATGAACGTGCAGGAGTGAAAGAATACTGGATAATTGATCATTACCATAATACGGTTCAGGTGTATATTTTAAGGGAAAACAAAACTTACGGTAAATCAAAAGTATATGCTCAGAATGATAAAATTAAAGTGAGTATATTCCCTGATTTAGAAATAGCTATGGAGACAATCTTTAATTTTTAATTATGCATCAGCTTAAAATAAAAGAACTTTTACAAAATCTCTTCAGCATCTCAAAAAAACCTGAAGAAAAAAGACATATAATTTTCTGGTACGATGAAGAAAAGACCTATGAAGAACATATAAATGAACTGGCACCGGATAATGTTAAAATCCACATTCTTACAGAAAAGAATAATTTTATTACAAAAAAATTACTCGAATATGATGATAAAGAAAGTAATTATTTAATCTATTCCCCTTTGAAAAAACCGGAAAATAAAGACAACTGGCTTTTAGATATTTTACTTTATTCCAGGGAATTTAGCCCTGATGAAATTTCCATAATAGCCGGCGATATTGGTATAACAGATAATTCACTCAAAGTCCTCATAAAAAAATACTATGGTTTTTTTAAAAATAAAGAAAGATACGAAAAATTAAAAAAGACTGTTTCAACCTGGTCTGAAGATACTATAGAACTTGGCATAATGAGTGTTATCTGTAAAGAAAAAGTCCCTCTTTTTGAAGATTTATTGAGAAAGATTTTTATAGAAGGACTCCATGAAGAAAATAAAATTATCCAGGAAATGAAAAAATACTCAATAGATGACAGGTTATGGTATTATTCGGAAAAATATTATGGTTATAACGGTGAGCCTGATATAAAGAACTTTTTTAAATCAATAGCTCTTACAGCACTTTCAGATCAGATAAGAGGGGAACTGCCTGTCATATGGAAGCAGAATATCTTAAAAAATAAGAGTAATTCTTTAATATTCAGCACCCACTGGATGAATGATAAAACACAGTTTGAAGAATTTAATAAACTGTCTGGAAAATTATCTGAAGAACTTAAGATTAAAGATCATATTAAAGACCGGGATACAGATATAGATAAATATATTGAATGTGATGTTTTCTCTGTGTTTGATGAATTTATAATCACTTATATTATTGAAAAACTAAACAGCAGATCTCTGGAATATGAAAGATTTAAAGATATTATAAATAAGAGAAAAATAAAGCACTGGTACGATGAATTCAAACATATTTACACTGCCCTTGAAGAATCAATAAATTTATTTTTTCTTATGAAAAAATACAATAATGGCTTTGAAAGACCATGTGATTTAATGAATGCCTATGTTAAAGAATATTATAAAGTGGATCAGGCCTACAGAAGATTTTATACAGCCTATGATCAAAGAGAAGAGAATATCCTGAAAAAACTGCAGGAAACAGTAGAAAATATTTATAAAAACGAATATCTGAAAGAATTATGCCTGGCATGGTCAAAACTTGTTGAGAAAGAACTTTGCTATAACTGGAATATAAAGAATATAAACCCTCAGCAGGATTTCTACAGGGATAATATAAAACAGATTATCAAAAAAGATGAGAGAAGTAAAATATTTGTGATCATTTCCGATGGACTCAGATATGAAGTGGCAGAGGAATTAACCGGGAAACTTAATAAAGAAGAAAAAATAAAAGGTGATGCCGCTCTTGAATTTATGTCAGGAGTTATACCTTCCTCTACAAAACTCGGTATGGCAGCCCTTTTGCCCTATAAAAAAATAGAAATTACCGAAAAAGGGGAAGTGAAAATAGACGGAGAAGATCTGTCAGGCTCTCCTCAAAGAGAAAAAATATTGAAAAAAGCCTTTGAATCTTCTAAAGTTGTTACATATTCAGATTTAAAAGAGTGGAGTACCGCTAAATTAAGGGAAGAACTCGGATCAATCAGAGTAGTTTATATTTATCATAATACCATTGACGCTCTTGGAGATAAGAGTATAACGGAAAATCAGGTTTTTTATGCTGCTCTGGATGCCATTAATGATATTACGGACTGTGTTAAAAAACTGGTTAATTATATATCGGCAACAAATATCTTGATTACAGCAGATCATGGTTTCCTCTATACGAGAGATCCTGTTATGGAATGCAATAAAGTCGATATAAAGACAGCCGGCACAGTAGATGAAAAGAAACGTTATCTTCTTGTGGAAGGCGATGTAGTAGAACAGGGCACTTTTGCTATTGATATGAATTATATTTCAGAGGGTAAATATAAAGTTATTGTACCGAAAGGAGGACATATCTTTAAAACTCCCGGAGCAGGTTTGAATTATGTTCATGGAGGAGCCAGTCTGCAGGAAATAGTTATTCCTCTTATAAAATTTAAAGCTAAAAAAGAGTATAAAAAAGAAAAAGTGGAAGTTAAATTGACAAATACAACCAGAAAAATAACAAATAATAAATATACTCTGAATTTTTTCCAGACTGAAAGGATTACAGAAGAGAGATTGCCTGTGACATTAAGATTATCTCTGTGGGATCTGGAGGAAAATAAACAGATTTCCGATGAAAAGATACTCATTGCCGACAGTACCTGTGAAAATGCCTCTGAAAGGGAATTCAAGGTAATACTGACACTTAAAGATATGAAATATGATAAAAATAAGGATTATTATCTGAAGTTAGAAGATGATGCAAATAAGGACACAATTCCCTTTAGAATTAATCTTGCTTTTACTAATTTGTTTGGGTAAGGAGTAAACCTTATGGATATAGATACCCTTTTAAATACACATTATGCCGGAAGAGTTGTAAGAAAAGATCTGACAAAAAAAGTAAAAGAAGGCTATAATGTCCCTGTTTATGTACTGGAATATTTACTGGGAATGTACTGTGCCAGTGATGACGAAGGAGCTATCAGAGAAGGGCTTGAACAGGTTAAAGGTATACTTGCCAATAATTATGTCCGTCCTGATGAATCGGAAAAAATAAAGTCAAAAATAAAAGAACTGGGCAGCTATACTATTATAGATAAAGTCACAGTGAAATTAAATGAAAATAAAGACAGATATGAAGCCGAGTTTTCCAACCTGGGTATTAAAGGCATTGAAATGGAAGGAAACTATATAAAAAAGTTCGATAAACTTCTGGCCGGCGGTATCTGGTGTATTTTAAATATGGGTTATTTTTATGATGAACTGAAAAGCAGCGGATCTCCTTTTACCATAAATGATTTAAAACCAATACAGATGCCAAATATGGATATGAATGAAATTTTTGAAGGACGGAAACATTTTACAAAAGATGAATGGATTGATGTATTATTACGTTCTTCCGGCCTTGAACCGGAACATTTTACACAGAAAGTAAAATGGCATTTTCTTACCAGGCTGATACCTCTGGTGGAAAATAATTATAATATGTGTGAACTGGGCCCCAGGGGAACAGGAAAATCTCATATATATAAAGAGATCTCACCTTATAGTGTTCTGGTTTCCGGCGGACAGACAACTGTGGCAAATCTTTTTTATAATATGTCCCGTAATATTATAGGTCTGGTGGGATTATGGGATGTTGTGGCTTTTGATGAAGTAGCAGGCATAAAATTTAAAGATAAAGACGGAATACAGATAATGAAAGATTTTATGGCATCAGGATCTTTTGTAAGGGGCAGAGATCAAAAAAATGCCAATGCTTCTATGGTATTTATAGGAAATATTAATCAGAGCGTAGATTTTCTTATAAAGACTTCTCACCTGTTCATACCTTTCCCTGAGGAAATGAATAGTGATACGGCATTTTTTGATAGAATGCATTATTATCTCCCCGGATGGGAAATACCTAAAATGAGACCTGAATATTTTACAGATAGATTTGGTTTTATAGTGGATTATCTGGCGGAATATTTAAGAGAAATGAGAAAGACTTCTTTTACTGATGTCTTAGATAGATATTTTAGAATAGGAAATAATTTA
>CALARM010000652.1 GCA_937888925.1 uncultured Synergistia bacterium
AGGCACCGCCTCCGTCTTCTGTTCCTCCTCCTACTGCAATGATAGATGAAGCTTCTATTATTGCCGCAACGACTCTTCTTTCCGAAGGAGAAGCATGGGGACGTCTTGTAGTGGACAGCGGGTCTCATGCAGGTGAAAGTTTCGAACTGAAACTGCCACTTGTAAGCATTGGCCGCAATCCTGAATGCAATATTATTCTGAGTAAAGATGAAACTGTATCACGAAATCATGCCTATATTTATCTTAAAGACGGAGAAGTAGTCGTTTCAGACCAGGGAAGCAAACACGGAACATTTATCAATGAACAACCTGTGACTACTGCTTTTATAAGAGATACATCCATATTACAGATAGGTAAAACTATTATGAGATTTTATCTGGTAAAAAAATAATGCATATATCAGGGCTGATGCCCTGTTATATGCATTACATGACGGTTTTATTGATTCGACGATATGGTAAATTTATGTTCTTCAAAACATAAAACAATAGCTATAAATCCTATGGGCACTGTAGCCAGCAGGCCGACCAGACAGAGCACAGCGCCTATTATCTGCAGTCCTCCTACCAGTAAAAAGAGATAGGCATAGGATAGAAAATTATTCATAACCATAGACTTACTTTTCAATATAGCTGAAATACCATTTGTTTCACCATCCAGAATGAATAGATTGGTAAAACCTACAGATACGGATATCAGAATTACAACAAAAAGACCGGGAAATAAACCTAATAATAGCAGAGGCGGAGTCTGCATTATAACTCCTGGAAGCATAAAAAGAGTCATTACCAGGAAAATTAATATGTTTATTATTATAACTGCTAAATAACCTGGCAATAAATAGTTTAAGCTGAAACATCTGAAGAGATTTCCATAATCCATTTGCCCCTGTCTTATTCTCTCTTTTATTGCAAAAAAATAACCGAGAAGTAAAGGAATAGTAAGTGCTGAAACAATCAGATTTGTTAACAATTTTATACCATAAATAAGCAGCTTTGCTATTTGAGGAGACATATTTTGAAAGATCTGATAAAAAGCAATCTGAATAATAGCTGTTACAGCTCCGACAGCAAAACTAATTGCCACACATATTACCACATAAATTACCGTTGCAATGATATAACCTACTATATCCCTCTTGAATTCATCAATAGCCCTGTTTAAAAAACTTCCCATTTCTTCCCTTCTTTCTTTATTTATTTTTATAGAATTGTGCAAATATATCTTAACATAACTGTTGTAAAAAGAGAATAGATAAAAAATAATATATTATTGCAATGATTTTTGATTATTATGTTATAATTATAGTGTATTTCATAACTTGGTACCGTAACAGGTAAAAGGGTATCCGTAAAAAGCTTCTGCCTGGCAGGCTCTGGAGAAGAAAAATTAGTTTTTTACATGGAATTAAAAATTAAATAAGGGTTAATTTATTGTCTGTAAAGCAAATTAAATAAGGCAAATTATTTTTCTTCGTAAGAGCCTGTCAGGCAGAAGCTGATAAAATGGTTATTAATTTACCCGGTGCGGTAATTAGTGGTTGTAAAAAATAACTACATCATAGTTATAGATTGTATCGTGACGCGAGGATAATAAACGTTTAATAATTTGCCAGGGTTATTTTTTAAAAGTCCCTTATTAGATGAGTTTATGACCATGAAAGAACTTCATAAATCTTATTATAAAGAATTAAAATATTTTATCGGAGAAAAACCGTGTCACACTATTCCTATATTTCTCTTAAATAATAACCTCTGCAATATATATACGGACGAAGATTTTCATAAAGGTTTTCTCATAGTGCCTGTCGGAGAATTAAAAGATCTCTATCTTTTCGGCCGGTTAAATCAGGAGATACTTAAAGATTTTCTTGTTCAGTTAAAAGACATAAGAACTCTTCTGTGTGATATGACCCTTAAATCCACTGTAACTGACACAGGTATTTTCAGACATGTAATAAGAAATATAATCTATTCTTTTAAAGGCAGACCTGCAGATTTTTTATCTGTTCCCGATGAAGTAAAAAAACTTTCTTCTGAAGACAGTGGTTCTTTTGCTCTTCTGCCCCGTGATGCCTCTTTTATATTCAAGAATTTTCTTTCTTCGGAAAGGTTTTTAAAAGAAGGACTCTCCTATGCCATCTTCGATAAAAACAGAATCTTATCCTGCGCCGGAACCTATGCCATATCCGACAGATATGCAGATATATGCGTTTATACAGTGCCATGGCGGAGGAGAAAAAGTGGTTCCTATAAATGTGCCACAGCACTTATAAAAGAATTATTTCTTATAAATAAATATCCAACCTGGACTGCCGAAGAAAGCCATGAACCTTCCAGAAAACTGGCGGAAAAACTCGGCATGATACAGGTAGATGAATTATGTTGTTTTTATTGATTATTTATATCCTCTCAATACATGTAACAGTTCCTTCTCATCTTTACAATTCTTAAAAAGAAGATTATTTACTTCTTCAAAAGAACACCCTTCAAAGAGGAGCTTTCCCGTCAGTTCTCTTGCAGTATCAAAGGATATAAGTTCATTATGATGGGCCATGCCTATTTCGGAGGCAAGCCTTGCTCTGTGATCATTTATTTCTATCATTCTCTTATTTTTTGGATTTTTCCCGTTAAAAAGTATTATATTATAATATCCTCCTACACCGAAATTCCTTTCACAGGCTATATTCAGAGCTTTTACCATAGTTAGTGCTCCTTCCAGAGGATCAATATTTCCTCTCCTTTCGTGAGGAGATTTTCCTGCAAGGAATTCACTCAGATAAAATTGCATCATATCAGAACCTGAGCCGCCTGCCGCGTAGGCTATGTCAACTTCTTCTTTAAACATTTTCCATATGGAGAATTGAAATATACGAAACCCTGTATTATCATCATAACCTGCAAGGACTCCTGCATTCATAAATACCGATTTTGTATCGGGAATAGAGCCTTTCCATGTCATAAATTTCTGGCAGTCTTCAAGGATTTCTTTATCTTTCAGTTCTATTTTCTTTCCGTTTTTCTCATAAGATCCTGCCACATAATCATTACAATCAAATCCGTAGAGACCTTTCATCTGCTGTGATATATGGTTATGTTTCATGCCGGTAATTATACTGTATACCAGATCAGATAAGTCTTCCATTGTCTTAAACTTTTCAGGTATTTTCCCGTCATTTTTTTCTTTTAAATTTTTATATTCTTCATGAAGTCTTCTGGAAATTGTAAATTTTATTTCATCACCTATCGTGGAAGTACCTGTATTTCCATAGGCAGCCACAAGACCCATTTCATCGATGATTTCCTGAGGTATAACAGGTTTTATTTTATCTGACACGAAGATCTTCATATCTTCAGGATTCCAGCTTCTCTGTTCATCACATATCATAATCCCCGAGTAATCATTAAATCTTAATGCATTTATAGAAGTCATATTTTGCATCCTTTCCAGGTAATTTAGATAAAGATTATTTTATTACTTTGTTTCTATAAAATCAATAGATAAAAAAGTAATTTTTACTCTGTCATAAAAATGTTTTTTTCTGGTAAAATAGAGAAAGGAGAATTAATTATTTTTTTTAAAAGAAGGAATATTTTTCGGCTTCCATGAATGGTTGTTTAAATAT